>CAZTUO010000467.1:0-2292 GCA_964616355.1 uncultured Nitrospira sp. | reverse complement strand
GTTCCGGGAGCTTGTTAAGGAAGTTCTCGGGGAGGCCGCGTCTGGCAACACCGACAAATTGGAGTACGAAGGGCCATTGGTCAACGTGACTTATGAACCAAAGCCGAAGCGGGGAAGGAGCTCGTCGGTCGTGTCCAGCCAGGCAGTTGAGCCCGAAGGAAGAGGGTAACGAAGAAACAGAAGAAACGGGCGATTGGAACCAATGAACGACGGTATCGTCGTCGAAGTCGACCTTCTCTCGGGACGCTACCACGCGCACGTCTGGGGTCAGTCCCAATTTGGCATGGCGGGCCCCGAGTGGCCGCCCTCCCCGTGGCGGCTCCTGCGCGCTCTCGCTGCGGTGTGGTTTGCTACGCGCCCTAGCCCGTTTTCCGAGCAAGATCGTGACCATCTGCTGGAGGTACTCGGCCGGGCAGATCCGCCCGAGCTCTGGCTCCCGAAGACGTCCTTTCATGAAGTGCGGTACTACCAGCCGGTGCGAATGGCTGGTTCTGACCGGGCCCTGCACCACGATTTCTTCGCGGTCCCGGATGGCGGGCGCTTCTGGTTTCGGTTCAATGTGGGCCTGACGGCCGATCAGCGAAATTTGCTGGAAGCTTTGCTCACGCGATTTCGCTATCTCGGTCGTAGCGAGTCGCGGGCGCGCCTCCGGCTCGTAGATCGGGGGGAGCCGCCGCACGGGGTGGTGCGAGTGGTGCCTCGCAGGCCTGGGCAATCGGTGACGAGCGTGACCTACCGCTGGGTCCTGTGTACCGCCCCTGATTTCCGTGCCGCTGACCTCTGGTCGGTAGGAAATGGAAGCACGAAAACAGGTGGGGGAGCCCATCCACCTCACTTAGTCGACCTCCTGCTCGACAAGAAGATGCCGCTCCCCAACGGGGCCCGCTGGGTCGAGTACGCGGTGCCGGATGGGATCCTCATTCATGAGATCCGGCCGCGAGCAAAGCCACCCGCTGGGAAGCCGGATGTTGAGGTCGCGGAGCTCCACTTTCGACTCAACCGTCGCATACCGATTCCGGTTCAATCTTTGGTAGGCGTAGCCCGGGCGTTTCGTGACACTGCTGCTGCAAGACACCGAAACCTCACAGGCATTGACTCGCGCGTGCTCACTGGACGCGAGGCCGACGGGAGCATTGCCCGCGGTCATCAACACGCTTACTACCTGCCCCGACCCTCAGGGACTCGGCTGGCGGTCGACACACTCGTTGTGCGCATCCCCGCTGGCCGCCTCACTTCTCAGGAGCTGGACGCACTGCTCGGGGTGACGCAGATCCGCATTGGCAAAGGTCCGTATCCCATCACCGTCATCCCCGAGCGGAGGCTGGACAGGCCTTTGGCGCCGAGGCGTGCAACTTGCTGGCGCAGCATGACGCCGTTCGTACCGCCTCTTCGTCACCGCCCTGGCCGGGATAGGACGAGCGTGGAGGAACAGGCGGCGTTCTTTGCGGAACAGCTCTGTGGGCGGCGACCCGTTTCCGTGCGGAGAAGGCCGGGTCCTGGCGGTCTGGGCGAGGTATCCCCACTCTTAGTCCACCAATACTTCGGTCATGACCGCGAGAAGGGAACACGGCGGCCGATCTTGACCAGACGACTAGGCTTCTGGCTGGAACTCGCTTTCGACAAGCCCGTGGTTGTTTCTGCGCCGCTCGGTGCAGACGCTCACTTCGGCGCAGGTCAGTTCGAGCCGGCTGAAACTGAGCCATGAGAAACCTCATCTTCAGGGGCGACCCTGGGGTGGCGAAAATTGCCCGCGCTTCTGTCGAGGCGTACAAGCCCGAGCGGAATCTATCTCCTCGGCTCGAAGGGGCGCGGCGAGGCCAGCGCGGAAAGCGAAGTATGACCCTCTGCTCGCCGTGCCGATGACGCGTCGCCGGAACGTCAGGGGAGCGAGTGCGACGGAACGACCGTTGGCCGTCGCTTGCCTCCGGAGCGACATCTTTCGGGACGACGGATTGGCACGCATCCCCTCGCAGCCCGCAGTTCATCACCTGGACCGTGGACCAAGTCGGCTCGAGCGTAGTGTTCCGGCGCCGGAGCATTTCGAGACGGGGGGGCGGATTCGGGAGAACGAGAAGCGGTGCTCTAGCTGGAGAGGCTGCCACTGCGCTGCCTCGCAAGCTGGGGGTCGAAGATCGGGGCCACTAGGGTGAACTGTTTCAGTTTGGTGTTTACATCAAGGGAGGGTCATATGTCATATGACGTATCCTTCCCGTTGGACAGTACCCCTCCATGGGGAAACGGGGAGGACCGCCTATGACCCTCGAAGCCAGTGTACACGCGTTCCGCCTGCGA
>CAZTUO010000466.1:0-2294 GCA_964616355.1 uncultured Nitrospira sp. | reverse complement strand
CTGGCTCGGCGGGCCGGAGCGCGGCATCTGCTGGTTCGCCGAGAACGACCGCGACTGGAGCCTTGACCCGACCAAGCCGTGCCTGGAGATACGGCGGCATGGGGCGGCAACCTCTCTGGCCGTGCGCCTGGTGACGAGGCCGGTTGCTTTGAAGCGGCCGCGCACGATCGTCTTTGGCCTCATGGCAACGCCTGCCAAGCCAATGCCTGACACTCCCGTGAACTTCCGTCGCTGGTGGACCGGCGTGCCGAACGCGAAAAGCCGCGACGTGGTGGGCTTGGGCTTCATGGGGGCGTGCTACTACTGGGGCGCCGCAGGCCCATGTTACGCCTTCTACCCGGCGTTCAGGAACTTCGCCATCTTCGACGAGTTCGCGCGGCTTCGGAGCGGCGGCAGGGCCCACCCTGGCTTCACCGACAAGTGGCTCGCGCAGTTCGCCGCCCCGGAGTTCGAGCCGCACCTCAAGACCTATCGCGCCCACGTCAACTGGTCGGTTAACTTCTTCAGCAGCGCTGCCTGGCGGCGGCCCGCCCCCGCCGGGCACAGCCGCTACGTCATCCCCTACACCAATGGGCGGGCGATCAACTGGGGCGATGAGGCCCGCACCTTCCTCGATGAATGGAGCACCATCGACATTGCCGACCCGCGCTGGCCGGGCGAGGAGCGCTTTGTGCGCGACCCCCGCGGCGGTTATCGGCTGGTGGCCTATGGCAAGGTCCACGCGCCGAACGATACTTCCGGCATCGCCTACGCCGTGGACCCGGTGCCGAGTTGGCAAGACATGGTCCTCCACTACCACAAGCGGATGCTCGAGACCTTTGCCGACGGCATCTACTTCGACAACTACTTCCTCGTGCCGAACTACAACCCGCTGGGGCCGGGCTACGTGGACGACGGCGGCAATCTGCGGCCGGGGGTGAACCTGTTTGCCTTCCACGACTTGACCAAGCGGATCGCGGTGATGCAGCACCAGATGGGCCGCCGCCCACAGGTCTTCCTCCACATGACCAACACCAACATCGTGCCCATGCTGTCCTTCGGCACGTTGCTGCTCGACCACGAGTGGCGCGACCAGGGGGATTTCGTGGACAAGAGCTTCCAGGAGCGGCTCTACCTCGACGACGATGCGAGCCTCCTGCTGGCCCAGAGCACGGGCCTCCAGAGCGGCTGCGTCGGGGTCGCCCACAACCTCCTTCGCGGCGAGCAGAACGTCCGCGGAGCCTTCGGCGTCGCACTCGTCCACGAGATGAAGTTCGACGTCAACACCTCTCGGCTTACGGAGGAGATCGGCGGGAAGCTGAACGACTTCGGCTACGGCCTGGGCGACTGCCGGGTGTGGCGCTACTGGGACGCCCCGCAGCCGGTGCGGACCGCCGGCGTGCCCGTCAAGACCCTCACGCTGGCCCGGGCGGGCAGGGCCATGATCGCCGCCAGCAGCTTCGGGCCCACCGGCGAGGTGAGGCTCACCCTGGACAGGAAGGAGCTGGGCCTGCCCCACGAACTCGTAGCCGTGAACGCCGAGACCGGCGAACGCCTCGCCCAACCGGCGCCGGGGTCCTTCACCCTGGCCATTCCGCGGCACGACTTCCGCCTGATCCTCATCGGCCCCGCGGAAGGCCAGCCGCACTCCCCCAAGCCCTAGCTCGGGGAGACGAAACGCGCCTTCATCATAAGCCGCAATCTCAGACACGGGATCGGGCTGCTGGCGGTGTTGGGGGCATGGCCGGGCACGATGGCTGGCGCGCCCCAGGACACGGTGCAGGCCGGCGAGGAGTGCAGCTTCGCGGTGCCGAGGATGGACGGCACCATCGCGCAGCCGGAGTGGCGCGAGGCCTTGGCCGTGAGCGGCGTCACGGACGCTGGCAACGACCTGTGCGTCGGGAGCGGATGTCAACTCTTCCTCCCAGACGGTGGCCACGTCATGCCGCCCGTCATAGAAACATCCCGGCCCGAAGCAGCTCCGCTCCGCGCTGGCCTAGGTTCTCATCGAGTTTGAGCTTCATGTCCCGCTCTCCACGGGAAGGTCGACGTACCGCTCCCGCGACATCTCCGCGCCATACGCGATGCACGCACGGATGTCTTCCTCGGTGATCCCTGGATAGTTGTCCAGCACCTGCTGAAAACTCCATCCGCTGGCCAATAGGTCCAACACCAGAGAGACCCAAATGCGATGGCCCCGGATGCAGGGCTTGCCGAAGCAAATGTTCGGATCGATGGAGATGCGTTTCAGTAACTCGTCCCGCGTCACGGGCGATCCTCCTTCACAACCTAGGGTTGTACCCCTTCGCCGGCAA
>CAZTUO010000465.1:0-2310 GCA_964616355.1 uncultured Nitrospira sp. | reverse complement strand
ATGCCCTTCGCATACCACTCGACCGGTACCGCCGTCTGTTCCCCCTCCACTTCGAGGCCCCGCAGGGCGCCGTCGCAGAGGACCCACGCACCGACCGACTCTGCCAGTTGGGTAATCCCCCGCATCTCCTCCAGGGTATGGACGGTTCCGGTGGGATTGTTCGGGTTCACGCAGAGGATCACTCTTGTCTTTGGGGTCACCAGCCGCTCCAACGCCTGCAGGTCCAGGCGGTATCCGCGCTCCTCGTCGAGCCGGCAGCGTTTCACCACCGCTCCCAGGCTCTCCGCGAGTCCGATGCACTGCATATAGGTCGGGACCATGGCCACAACCTCGTCGCCGGGTTCGAGGAGCCGGTAGAGGGCGAGAAGGTTCGCCTCCGCCGTGCCGGTCGTGACGAGGACGTTTCGCTCATTGACACCCTTGTAGAGCGCGGCGATCTGCTGGCGAAGGCGCTCTGAGCCGTTGGTCATCCCGTAGTTGAGGACCATGTCGGGGTCGAGAGCCGGGGTCACATCGCGGAGCTTGAGCTTGGTGATCCCGGCACTGGCCAGGTCGTAGGCGCAGGGCCTCAGCAGCCAGCGTTCAAGCGCGAAGGGTTTCAGTCTCACGATGGCTCCTCCCCGATGTCAGATGGAAAAGGGCGCATCGTCCCTGGATTACTCGAATCGAATCCTGGGGTCGATGGCCGCATACAGGAGGTCAGTGACCAAGTTGATGATGACGAACAGAAAGGCGGTGAACAGCACGGTCCCCTGGATGATGGGATAGTCGCGCTTCTGGATGGCGTCGAAGATCAGCCGGCCGATCCCGGGCCAGCCGTAGACGACCTCGACCAGCACCGCGCCGGCCAGCTGCATGCCGAACCGGGTGCCAGCCACCGTGATCACCGGGATCAGGGCGTTCTTGAGCGCGTGACGGACCAGGACGACCCGCTCCGCCAGGCCCTTCGCCCGTGCCACGGCGATGTACTCGTGGTTGAGGACCTCCACCATGGTCGTGCGGGTCATGCGCGAGAGGGTCGCGATGGGAATGACCGCGAGGGAGAAGGCGGGCAGGATCACATGCTTCAGCCCGTCGAGCAGCGCGGCCCAGTTTCCCTGGATGACGCTGTCCACGAAGACGAGCCCGGTGATCCTGGGCAGGGCGATGCTGAGGTCGAGGCGGCCGGAGATCGGCAGCAGCTTCAGCCAGACTCCGAAGAGGTAGAGCAGCATCAGCCCGAACCAGAAGATGGGGACGGACATACCCAGGACACTCACGATGGTCGTCCCCAGGTCCAACCTGGTGTTGTGGGCGGTTGCCGAGAGCACACCGAGGCCGATGCCGGCCAGCAGGGCGAATCCGGTGGCGATGATGGTCAGCTCCAGCGTGGCGGGGAATCGGCTCCAGATCTCCTGCGCGACGGGACGCTGGCTCATGATGGACGCTCCCAGGTCACCCTGCGTGAGCGCCTTGGCCCAGATCGCAAACTGCACGACCAGCGGGCGGTCGAGGCCCAGGGCACGGCGCAGTTCCTGGGCGCGTTCCGGCGTGGCGAACCCGCCCAGCATGACTTCGGCCGGGTCGCCCGGAATGAGCCGAATGAGAATGAACACGATGACGGCCACGCCCGCCAGCGTGGGGATCACGGCCAGGACCCTGCGGAGGATGTAACTGCTCATGGCCGCCTCTAGAGATGGCCCACGAACGGCCGGCGCACCGCCGCGGCATAGCCCCAGCCGAGCAGGGTCACCACATCGAAAACTGGTACGCGGGCAGCCTCCTGGATGGCCGACGCGAAGGGCGGCAAGTTCGTGCACTCCAGGACGATGGCGCCGAGGTCGGGGCTGGTCTCGACAAGGCGGCGGGCCACCTTGGCCATGGCCCGGTGCATGTGTTGGATCTCGTCCTCGTTCAGCCTGTCGGCGTAGAGCAGGCGTAGGAACTCGGTCTCGTCCTGGATGCCGACGATCGCCACCGGCACCGTCCGAGGCGTCCAGCCCAGTGGTTCGAAGTACGCGTCGGTCAGCGCTCGGCTGTCCGCCGTGATGATCCCCACGGGGCGGCCGGGACCCAACGTGCCAGCGACCCACGGGACTTGGAGGAGGCTGCTGCTGAGCACCGGCACCCGTACCGCGGCCTGCAGCTCACGCTGCAGGATCGAGAGGTAACCGCAGCCCGTCCCGATGATCCGTGCGCCAGCGGCCTCCAGCGCCCGGGCCGCCTCGATGAAACGAGGCGCCGCGGCTCGGGCCCGGTCGGGGTTCTTGAGGTCGGCCGGATCCACGCCCTCGACCAGTTGGTACCTGACCGGAAATGGGAAGGTGGTCG
>CAZTUO010000464.1:0-2319 GCA_964616355.1 uncultured Nitrospira sp. | reverse complement strand
TTCCCTCGTGGGGCGGGGAGGACTCGAACCTCCGACCGGCGGATTATGAGTCCCATCCCGCGCGTGGGCCGCTACCTGCGGAGATGACCAAAGACGCTGGTCAGCACTGGTTCCACGACTCCGAAGACTTCTGATCCGTTCCCATGGGTTCGAACCCCTCCTGCCCCCTCTCTGCCCCTGCCCATCCGCCCCGGCGGGCCTCGGGTCCAGAGCGTGCCGCCCAGGAATGCGACTACCGGGGGACCAGGCGACCGATGCATCTCACGGAGGCTTCGAGGGTGGGAGCCCGAAGACCTCGCTCGTACGCGATGTCCAGTACCCTCGCGACCATCTGCACGTTCTTCAGGGCTTCCTTGTCCGGTTCATTACGCAACCTGATCGGCCGCCTCGCGGATGACTTCCATGAGTTCAGCCTCTCCGAACTCGCGCTCTCGCATGCCTTTCAACTCGTCCCCAATCTCCGCCGCTCCTCGGATCCCCCAGTCGAGCCTCTCGAACGCGGCCGCTGAGAAAGCTGGATGCTGCCATCGACGGCCTCCGAGGCCGCCGACCTGGGCTCCGCGGTCTTGCCCTGCCTCCCCACGGAACAGCCGACCCAGGAGTCCCATGCCGCGCTCCAGCACTCAGCTCGTCGAGGTGAAACTGTCAATCATCGCAGCCACCTGTCGCTTGAGCGGCTCCGGGACCTTCGGGCAGTCGAAGGGGCAGTTCCGGACGAGGTGGTACCCGAGCTCGCCCTCTGTCGCCTGGTCCACGAGCTCGTCCAGGTTCGCGAGGTCCTCGTCGACGCGCCTCACGACGGCTTGCTGGATGTCCTGGCGGAACCCGGAGATCCGCTCCCAGACGGCAAGCTGGCGCTCGGGATCTGGAAAGCGCCGGGCGAGGCTCGCCAGGGCCTCGGTGTTCTTCGCCTCCCCAGCGGCCAGGCGCTCCTGGAGCTCCGGAGCGAGGGCGAGGAGCTGGAGGTACTTCCGGATGGTCGCCTCCCCCACCCCGGTCTCCTTGCTCACGGCCTGGACGCCGCCCAGTCGATCCACGAGCACCTTGAAGGCCACCGCCTTGTCCCTCGGGTTCATGTCCGCCCGGTGGACGTTCTCGACCAACGACACCGCGGTGGCGGTCTCATCGGTCATGGCCTCGTGGACGATGGCCGGGATCGTCTCCCGGCCCAGGTGCTGGAAGGCGAGGAGGCGCCGCTGGCCAGCTACCAGGGCGTAGCGTCCGTCTGGCTTCGGGAACACGGTGATTGGGCTGAGGAGCCCCTGGCGTTCGATGCTCCGGGCGAGGTCCTCGACCGTGCTATCGAACTGACCATCCCGGAGGTCCTTCCGGGTGTTCGCCTCCGAGACGTCGATCAGAGGGACGGGGATGTCAACGACCTCCATGGGCTGTCCTCCTTGAGCCGAGCAGCCTCGCTTCCAGTCCCGACGGCCGAGCAGATCCGCCTCCCGCTGATCACACGACAGGTCGAACGGCGGCGTGGATCGGGGCATCCTCGCAAGGCGCGGTCTTTGGGGCGACCGCCGCCACGGTGAATGACCGGCGCCCTATTCATGTCGGGACGACCTCCAAGCGCTCGATGCGTTCGCCAGGCTCACGGAGGTTCGCGTGGGCCCAGGCGAGCACGTCGGCTTCCTGGCTGAAGACGATCACCTGTCGCTCCCTGGCGATCTCATGCAGCAGACGCAGGCAGGCAGCCGTCCGCTCCGGATCCCACTGCGCGGTGGGGTCGTCGAGGATCAGGGGGCAGGTCTCACCCGGCCGGGCTAAGTGCTGGGCTAGGGCGGCGCGGAGCAGCAGGTACACCTGCTCCGCGGTCCCATGGGAGAGAAGCCTCGCCGTCCGCCACCGTCCTTCACGGCTCCGCACCCGGACCTCGAGGGTTCCTGGATCGACCGCAGCGTCCACGTACCGCCCGCCGGTTACCGCGGCCAGTCGAGGTCCGAGCGCCCCCGCGAGCACCGGCGCGATGTCCCGATGGACGCGCTCTTGGGCCCGCTCCAAGAACTCGAGGGTGAGGGAAAGCGTCTCATCAAGGGCCTCGATCCTCTTGACTTCGGTCTGGGCCCGGTCCAGCTCCTCCTCCGCCTCTACGACGCTCGGGAGGTCTCGGGCTCTCTCCTCGGCCTGCCCGCGCAGCTCGGCGGCCTCCCCGCTCGCCCGGCGAGCCCCCTCCCGGAGCTCCTGGACCCGTGTGCTGAGGTCCGGCCGCGTCGCCTCCTCCCGCACCCTGGCCGGATCGAGCCCCTGCGCGAGCTGATTGGCTCGCGCCCGGATCTGCTGAGCTTGTTCCTCGAGCTCTTTGAGGCTTCCCTCACC
>CAZTUO010000463.1:0-2340 GCA_964616355.1 uncultured Nitrospira sp. | reverse complement strand
CTCTTCGGCAGGGAGGGGGTTGCGCTCCCTCACCTCCCCCCGGCGGCCGAGGCGAGCACCCGAGCCTCGGGGCACTCGTTGCAGCCGCCCCGCCCTTACACTGGAGGGCCCAGGACTCCGCTGGTGCAGATCGGCCCCAGGGGCGATTTGATCCTGTGCCACAGGACCGGTGACACAGTGACACACCCGGTCCCTATAGGGACCCGGGGTGTGTGTGTCACTGGTCACCTCCGCGTCTGAGAAACGTGTCAGAGGGGCTGTGTCACAGTGTGTCATGCGGGAATCCCCCAGTAGACTTCACGTTCTCCCTCTCGCGGGAGACGCCTGACCTGGTGGCGGCCCTCCATGCGCTTGAGTGTCTCCCGGACCGTGTTGTAGGGTAGGCTGGTGCCCTCGGCGATGATCTTGGCAGTGGCCGCGCCCGTTGCGAGCAGGTAGCGGCGAATTTGCTCTCGCGCCGACAATCCCGAGCGGAACTCCTCGATTTCGGCTGGGTCGATGCGGGTGACCGTGATGGCCTCGGCCTCGTTGTCGAAGCGCAGCCGCCAGCCCAGGGGACGGTGCTTACGGGTCAGGTTGGACTTGGTGTTGAACAGGCCGACCTGGATCTCGTCCTCGCCGACCTCCTGCTGACGGCGGACCCGCCAGACCATGCGGGCGGCGTTGACCTTGTACACCGAACCGAAGGGGTCTTCGCCCTCCTTGGGCACGTGGTCAATCAGCAGCACCGTAACACCAAGCGCCCGGAGGCCGTTCGCCAATCGCAGAACGACCTCGGCCGATTCGGGCTCGCCGCCGCAGGCGGCGCCGGCGGAGTCCACGATGACAAAGCGGGCTCGCTGCTCGGCGACGGCGCGGCGGAGGTCTTCCACCTGGTCGGCGAGCGCGCCAACACAGCGCCGGTAGGCCAGTTCGGGGACCACGGACAGGCCAGTACCGGCGGCGATCTGTTTGACGAGCGAATCGATCGCATCGGGCGACTGTTCCCAATCAAAAAAGAGCCCGCGCACAGGTTCCTGGGGCGGGGTCAAGCCGAGCACAGGGACGCGCTCCTGGGCCGTCAGGGCCAGCGCGACTGCCAGTGTGGTCTTCCCGGTCGCACCGGGGCCGTAGAGCAAATTCAGTTCCCCGTCAAGCAAGAGTGGCTCCACAAGGTAGCGTGGACCGGGCGCGCGGGGCATGCGGCCCACCATGACCACGGGCTCGCCGGCGCGGTAGAGGTCGAGGGCGGCGACGGCCACCTGCTCGACGATTTCCGGCCAATCGACGCCGTCGACAGGGAACCGACGCCGCAGCATGCGGGCCAGGGAGTCTCGCTGCGAGAGGCTCGAGAGGTTGAGGCGACTGCGGTGCAGGTGGGGCGTTACGGCGGGCGCGCTGGTTCGCAGGGTCACTTCAGCCCACAGATCGCCGCGCACGTCGCGGGGGCGCTCCAAGATGGCGTGCACCAGCGCGTCGTGGAAGTCCAGGGTAATGGTGTCGCCGAAGCGGCGAACTGTCGGCTCCGTCATCGGCGCACCTTCGACCACGCGTTGGAAAGCCGTTGTTGCCGAAGGAGCGCTTCGACACGTCCCAGGCGTTCCCGCAGCCACGTGGTCGGCCAGCAGTCCACGTCGGCCGGCGGCGTCAGGAGGAGCCGCAAGCGCAGACGATAGCGTTCGGCGCTCAGCGCCTCGGAGTTGAGACCCTCCAGGTCTTTGTGAAAAAACCGCTCCCCCGGGTGCGTTGGTGGTCCCGGCGCGATCGCCTCGAGCAGGCCGCGCAGCGCCTCCGCGCGCTGGCGGAGGACGGTAAAATCGGGTTGCATCGAACTCCCCCTTCAGACTGCCCCGGTCGTGCCGCGGCCGGGGTTACTTTTCGCGCGTCGACTCCCGGGGCGGCAGGGATTCCAGCAGCCCTTCCAGGTCCGCCCGGGCGATTCGGAGGAGGCGCCCGCCCCGCAGCCGCCGGGCTGGCAGCCGCCCCCGACGGATCATGTTACGAAGCAGTGACTGACTGACGCGCAGTGCCGCCGCAGCCTCTCGAACCGTGAAGAACATGGGCGCTTCCATGGAACACACCTCCTGGGCAGAACAAAGTCGCCTGTCTCTTAGCAGGAAAGGCCGCTCCATTGCAAGGAAACTTTTCCATCAAGACACAAAGGGACCGTCAGGAGGGTGCCATGACTCGCCATCCCTTCGACGAAGCGGTGCTGCGGGATACACTTCCTGCGGACCTGGACGAGCGGCTGGCCGTGCTCCGGGCGACAGCCGACCGACAGGTGATATTGCGGGCGATGCGCACGCCGGCGGAGTTCGGCCGGCGGGAGGCGCGGGCGCGGCGCCTGCTGTGGGCGCGGTT
>CAZTUO010000462.1:0-2342 GCA_964616355.1 uncultured Nitrospira sp. | reverse complement strand
GCCGGATGCCGCCCTGGCCGCGGGAGATCTCTATGCCCGAAAAGGCGATCCCAGGACCGCCGGGGCGCGATACGCGCGCGCCTACGCCGCGGGCGCGGGACCTCGCGCCCTCAAGCTGAACGCGAAAGCGCTCCGAGCATCCGGCGACCTCGAAGCCGCACGGCAAGCCCAAGCGCTGTGGGAACGGGAAACCGGAATGGTCTGGGCAGACGACTGATCGCCCGGCGCAATCCCCGGGGCCAGACCAGCAATCTCTCGCTCCTCAGGCCGCTGGTTCTCTCAGCTCTCGGTTCCCGGATCTCGGCTCTCGGCGGGTTCCGCTCCTCGAAGCTCCTGCTCGTACGGGTGGCTGCACGCCGGTCGCGTCCTGAACTGAGGGCGGCGCCTGTGAACGCCGCACTCAGCCCGCCCGCCTGCCTCCCTCGACCCGGCGCAGCCGGACGAACAGCGAGATCGCGTAACCCAGCACCACCACCGCCACGATGATGTAGGCGGCGATCATGTAGCCCCCGTTTTCAGGATAGGGCACGGCTCGCCTCTTCGTCTTGAAGATCCCGCAGCACGCCCAGCGCATAGCGCTGCGCGAGGAATCCCAAGTAGAGTAGCGTGAACACGCCCAAGGAGACCAGCAGCGTGACCAGCATCTCGCCCGGCAGGGAGGGCGAACCCGGCTTCATGACCACCGGGTCGGGATGGAGCGTGCGGAAGAGGTAGACGGTGAGATGGATGAACGGCACCAGCACCAAGCCGAGGATACCGATCACTGCGCTGTAGCGGGCCCTGACATCGGGATCTACCATGGCGCCCCGCAGGACCTGGTAGCCCACGAACAACAGGAAGATGAACAAGGTGGATGTAAGCCGCGCATCCCAAGTCCACCAGGTTCCCCAGATGGGCTTGGCCCAGATGGGGCCGGTGGTCAGCATGACGACCGAGAAAGCGAGCCCCACTTCTGCCGAAGCGGCTGCAACCAGGTCCAGCCGCCGGTCGCGGAGCCAGAGATACAGCACGCTGAGCAGCCCGGTCACCGCGAAAGCCAGCAGGGCCGACCATGCCGCGGGGGCGTGGACGTAGAAGATCTTCTGGGCCGGTCCTTGAAACCGCTCGATGGGGGTAAAGACCAGGGCGCGAACGTACACCCCCGCCAGTCCCAACAGCGCCGCCGCGGTGAGCAGCGAGCCGCGCCGTGCCAGGGCTTGGGCTCGATCGCGCGTCATTCCTCCAGGGTCGCTCGGAACAAGAGCGTCGAGGCCGTCACGAATGCGATGTCAAAGGCCGCCAGCAACTTAAGCCAGCCCGCCACCTCGCTCAAGGGCCGCTCCGCCAGGATCCGTGCCGTCACCTGGACCGCACCCACCACGGGCGGCACCAGGAAAGGCAAGAGCAACAAGGGGAGCATCAGCTCGGCGAACCGGGTGCGGACCACCATCGAACTCAACAGCGTCCCGATGGCCACGAACGCCAGCGTGGCCATGGCCGTCACCCCGAGGAGCGGGAGCAGCCCGCGCTCCAAACCGACGTCATAGAACAGCACGAAGAGCGGCAGGCTCACCAGCTCGACCGTGCCCACAAACACCAGGTTGGCCGCCAGCTTGCCGAAAAACACCGCGCCGGGCCGCACCGGAGCGAGCAGGATGCCGTCCATGGCGCGGTTCTCGCGCTCCAAGAGGAAAGCTCGGTTGAGCCCGATCATGGCGGCGAAGGTAAACGTCACCCACAAGGCTCCCGGAGCGATGTCCAGCGCGCTCACCGCCGTGGGGTCGCGGGCAAAGAAGAGCACCGCCAGCACCAGGACCGCGAACGCCAGAGACGAGACCAAGGCGGTCTTGGTACGCCACTCGATCGCCAGGTCCTTGCCGGCGATGGCCAGAGCCTGCCGCAGGGCGTCAGGCACGGGCGGTGAGTTCCCGGTAGCGTCCAGCCAGTTGCGCGGCATCCCGGCCTCCCAACGGCTCCACCGCCCGGAGCGTCCCCTGGATGAGGAAGCCTACCGCCGTGACCACGCTCATCAGCTCGGCCAGTTGGTGCGAGGCAATGAGCAGGGCGCGGCCCCGCCGCTTCAGTTCCGCCAGGACGTCGAGCACCTGCTCCGACGACCGATCATCCAGACCGGTGAGCGGTTCGTCGAGCAGGAGGATGGCGGGCTCGTGCAGCAACGCCCGAGCGATGGCCAGGCGCTGGGTCATCCCCCGGCTGAAAGCCGCCACCCGCTCATCGGCCCAGGCCGAAAGCCCCACGAGATCGAGCTGGGCTGCGACACGCTCCTTGCGCTCCTTCGCAGGAACGCCGGCAAGCTCCAGCCCGAAGCCGACATTTTCGGCGACGGTGCGCCACGGAAGCAG
>CAZTUO010000461.1:0-2342 GCA_964616355.1 uncultured Nitrospira sp. | reverse complement strand
GAGTCGGCGACGTGGAGGTCCCGGCGCTGCGCGGCGTGGACCTCCAGGTCGAGCGGGGCGAGTTCCTGGCGATCATGGGGGCCTCCGGCTCGGGCAAATCCACGCTCATGAACATCCTCGGCTGCCTTGACGTGCCAACGCGCGGGCAGTACTGGTTGGACGGGCGGGATATCGGCGAGGCGAGCGCCGACGAGCTAGCGGACATCCGGAACCGCCGGATCGGCTTCGTGTTTCAGAACTTCAACCTGATTCCTCGGACCAGCGCCCTGGAGAACGTCCAGTTGCCGCTCTTCTACCGGGGGCTGCCGCTTCGCGAGCAGCGGGCCCTGGCCGCCGCCGCCCTGGCCCGGGTGGACCTCCAGGGCCGCGAGCACCACTATCCCGCGCAGCTCTCGGGCGGCCAGCAGCAGCGGGTCGCGATCGCCCGCGCGCTCGTCGCCGAGCCGGCTATCCTGCTCGCGGACGAGCCTACAGGAAATCTCGACACGGAGTCGAGCCGGGAGATCATGGTGGTCCTGACCCGCCTCAATCGGGAGGACGGGCTCACGGTCATCCTGGTGACCCATGAATCCGATATCGCCGCGTACGCCGAGCGCCAGATCCTCATGAAGGACGGACGCATCGTCAGCGACGAGCGGCCCCCGGTGCCCCTAGTGGCCGCCGGCGAGGGCAGCACGGGCCCCCTGTGACCGCGTTCATCCTGCTCACCGTCGCGACCGCCTTCCGGGTCCTCGCCAGAAACCGGCTCCGGGCCGGCCTGACCGCGCTCGGGATCATCATCGGGGTCGGCGCGGTCATTGCGATGGTCAGCATCGGCGAGGGCGCCAAGGCGGTCGTGCGGGCCCAGATCGCCAGCATGGGCTCCAACATGATCATCGTGCTCCCGGGGGCCACGACCGTGAGCGGCGTGCGCGGCGGCCAGGGGAGCGCAGTGACGCTGACCGTCGCGGACGCGCTGGACCTCCAGAAGCGGATTCCGCTCCTCAGCGAGGTGGGCTGGGCCAAGCGGGATGTGATGCAGATGGTCCACGGCAACAAGAACTGGAACGGGCCTGTCAACGGCGTCTCGCCCGGCTACCTGACGATCCGGGCCTGGTCCTACGTGAGCGGCGGGCCCTTTACCCAGACCGACATGGACACGGCGGCCCGGGTCGCGCTCCTCGGCCAGACGGTGGTGGAGAACCTGTACGAGCCCGGCGAGGATCCGGTCGGCTCGACGATCCGGATCAAGAATGTGCCCTTTCGGGTCATCGGGGTGCTGGCGCCGAAGGGGCAGTCCTCTCAGGGCTCCGATCAAGACGACATCGTGTTCATTCCCTTCACGACCGCGGAGCGCAAGGTGTTGGGCGCGCAGTTCCTGGGGTCGGTCGGAGCCCTCTTCGCCTCGACGGATCGCGAGGAGGACCTGGCCGAGGCCGCCACCGCGATCCGCCAGGTGTTGCGCATCCGCCACCGGCTGCGGCCGGACCAACCGGATGACTTCACGGTGCGCACGCAGGTGGAGATGGGCAGCGTGCAAGAGGGGACTAGCCAGACGCTGACGATAATGCTGTTCGGGATCGCTTCGATCTCCCTGCTCGTCGGCGGCATCGGGATTATGAACATCCTGCTCGTCTCGGTGACGGAGCGGACCCGGGAGATCGGGGTGCGGATGGCGGTGGGGGCGAAGCGGCGCCAGATCTTGTTTCAGTTCCTGATCGAGGCGATGACCCTGAGCCTGATCGGCGGCCTGCTCGGGATCGTGGTCGGCGTGCTCGGCGCGCAGCTCGCGACGGTGCTGGCGGGCTGGCCGACGATCATCTCGGCCGACTCCATTCTCATCGCGTTTCTCTTCTCGCTGGCCGTCGGGCTCTTCTTCGGCTTGTATCCCGCCAACAAGGCCGCGCGGCTGAATCCGATCGAGGCGCTGCGCTACGAGTGAGCGGCACCTTGGTGGACAAGGAAGTTTCTTGCCACGTGCCACGCCCGCCAGGCCGTGGTCCTCGCGGTCACCCCCTCCACCCGCGGCCGGTACTCGCCCGTGGCGGTGATCGTGCGGACCTCCGCCTGGGCGGTCGTGGTCAACAGGGCCAGGAGCATGAAGGACAGGAGCCGGGAACCCATGGTGTGCCTCCATGCGGGAGAGACGCGCTGCAAAGTGGGAAATGTTAGGCGGGTCTGGAGGAAATTGCAAACGCAGCGGGGGCGATTACGAGGTGACGGCCTGCAGCGTCACCTCGATCCGCGGGCGGGCGGGGTCACGGTGCTTGTAGAGGTGGATCTCGACGATCCGGTTGTCGTTCAGGCCGAGGGCTTCACAGAGGGCGTCCTGGGCGATCTTGAGGCCGCCGTCCACGTCACGG
>CAZTUO010000460.1:0-2343 GCA_964616355.1 uncultured Nitrospira sp. | reverse complement strand
GGGGCCCGACGGCGGCACCGCCGTCGGCCAGACCGTCGAGGCGATGAAGTCCATCGCCACGCGCATCTCCATCATCGACGACATCGCCTACCAGACCAACCTGCTGGCGCTCAACGCCGCCATCGAGGCCGCCCGCGCCGGCGAGCACGGCAAGGGCTTCGCCGTCGTCGCCGAGGAGGTCCGCAAACTGGCCGAGCGCTCCGGTCGCGCCACGCAGGAGATCGCCTCCCTCGTCGGCAACATCCAGCGCGGCGTCCAGGCCGCCGTCGAGGCCATGGCCGCCGGCACCCGCGAGGTCGAGGCCGGCTCCGAGCTCGCCGGCTCCGCCGGCAAGGCCCTGGAGGAGATCCTCGCCGCCATGCAGCGAACCAACGAGAAGGCCCAGGGCATCTCCGCCGCCGCGGAGGAGGTCGCCGCGGGGACCGACGAGGTCGTCAAGGCCGTCAACGAGGTCGCCAGCATCACGGAGGAGGACACCGCCGCCACCGAGGAGATGGCGGCGGCCAGCGAGCTCGTCGCCCGTTCCCTCCGGAACGTGGCTTCCGTCTCCGCCGAGACCGCCTCCTCGGCCCAGGAGGTCTCCTCTTCCGCCGAGGAGGTCAACGCCTCCGCCGACGAGATCACCGCCTCGGCCCGCGCCCTCCACGAATTGGCCGAGACGCTGAAGCAGATGATGGGCCGGTTCCGGCTCGGCTCGACCTTCGCCACCTGGAGCGACCGGCTGAGCGTCAACATCCGCGAGATCGACGGCCAGCACAGGCGGCTCTTCGACCTCATCAACCAGTTGTACGCCGCGATGCAGGAATCCAGGGGCAAGGAGGTCATCGGCCGGGTGCTGGAGGAGCTGGTGGCCTACACGAAGACGCACTTCGCCGCCGAGGAGCACCTGATGCGCTCCCACGGCTACCCCGACTACGAGCAGCACAAGGCGATCCACGAGCGCCTCGTCGCGCAGGTCCTCGAATTCCAGAAGCAGTTCGGGGACGGGAAGGCCGCCGTCACCCTGGAGATCCTGGACTTCCTCAAGGACTGGCTGGTCAACCACATCGGCGTCGTGGACAAGAAGTACGGGCCGTTCCTCAACAGCAAGGGCGTCCGCTGACGGTCCGCCCCGGGGGGCCGGTGACATCGGGTACTCGTTCCCGGCCTACGAGGTTGCGGACGAGGCCCTCCAGCGGTTTAGCATCCATCAAGCTGTAAATCACTGCGATCCGAGGGCGGAGCGCCTCCAGGAAGCCGATCGTTTCTCCGGTCCGCGTTTCGGCCAGGAAAAGACCGTCCTCCAGAGGTCGGAGGGGAATCCCTCGCCGCGCGAAGACGTCCTCCAGCCGCGACGGACTGCCGTCCGGGGCTCTTTCGCGCACCTCGAGGAGGTAGCTTTTGACGAACGGGCGCTTTACCCGCCGTTCGTCCAACTCTTCCTTGCGATCGAGCGAATAACCGTCCAGGAGTCGGATCATCTCGCGCCGTGAGGTGACCCTGGCCATGTCCTGGTCCACGTCTGTCACCGCCTCTCCCGGCCTCCCGTCGCGCAAAGCTTTCCCTGTCGTCCCACGCCCACCGTGACCGGCGCCTTTGGCGGACGGAAACTCGTCACCTTTGAAGATAACTTTAGACCGGCCGTCTGGGGTAGGGGGCTGTTCGGGCACGAATCAGCGGAACGCCCAGCACGGTGGAGGAGGTGCAGAAACCATGGAGCGTGAGGCGCGCCGGCGCCGTCTTCATTGATTGGGTGACCGCCACGGGTGCTCGGACGACCTCCACAGCCTTCCTTGCGTGGCTGACATGGGAAGGAGCCGGCCCGGCCCCGGGCAAAGGAAAACCGAAGAGGGGGTTCCGCACGGTGACGGCGCGAGGGAAGGCCACAGGATGGACGCGTCACGAGCAGATCTCATACCGGGACGACCCTTCCGCTCTCCGGCTCGCTGCAACGTTCCTCCTGACGATGGCGCTCGTCCTGGCCGGATGCGGCCGGAACGGCGAGCCCGAGGCGGGAAGCGGGGAACAGCCTGCGGTCGGGAGCGGCCGGGAATCCCAGGTCAACCCGCGCGTCACGCCCCCGGAGCCCGGGGTCCTCACCCCGCCGGTGGCGGCGACCCTGGACATCCCGCTCCGGGAAGGCCTCATCCCCGCCGAACGCGCCGTGGAACTGGCGTCGGCCGAGGTGCGGCCGATGACGGCCCGCGGCGGCCGTCTCACCCTCCGCTCCGTCCGCCTGACCACCTTCAAGGCGGTCAGCCACGGCGGCGAATACCTCCCACCGGAGACGCCGGTCTGGCACGTCGTCTTCGCCGGCGACGGCCGCCTCTGCTCCGACGGCCATCACGGCGGCGCCGGCAAGCA
>CAZTUO010000459.1:0-2345 GCA_964616355.1 uncultured Nitrospira sp. | reverse complement strand
GAAAGGCATAACCATGACTCAACAACTTGACAAAGCAGAGTCCCAGGCCGTGATCCTGGCCTTTCACACCGATCTGGACACCGTCCAGGCCGCCCTCAGCACCAACATCGGCACGGGCGGTCTGTCGGAGTTCGATCTGCCGCGCATCAAGATGCCGGCCGGAGGCGGACTCCAGTGGGCCGTGCCGACGCTCGAGGGCGAGGCGATGGAGCCTTCGATCGAGGGCGTCATCGTACTGGCGCGCGACACGCGGGCCTACTACTCGCAGCCCATCTCGGAAACCGGCGGCAGCCAGCCGCCCGATTGCTGGTCCGCTGATGCGGTGACGGGCTCCGGCAAGCCCGGCGGAGCCTGCCTGGCCTGTCCGCTCGCGCTGTGGGATAGCGCGCCGGGCGGCCGCGGCCAGGCCTGCAAGCAGATCAAGCAGCTCTTCGTGTTGCGCGGCAGCTTGCTCCTGCCCGAGGTGGTGACGCTGCCCCCGACCAGCCTCAAGGCGACCAAGCAGTACCTGTTGAAGCTGACCTCGCAGGGCGTGCCCTACTACGCCGTGGTCACACGCATCGGACTGGAGCGCACCAAGAACGCCCAAGGTATCGCCTACAGCCGGGCCGTGCTCAGCTTCGTCCGCCGCCTGGCGCCGGAGGAAGTCGAGCGGGCGCGGCAGTACCACGAGATGCTCAAGCCTTTGGTCCAGCGGATGACGGTGGATCTGGAGGCGGCCGAGGTCCGGGAAGAGTGAAGCGATGACCGCGGAAGCTTTGATCCCGCAGTTGGCCGAGCGCGTGATGGGTTGGGGCGTGGCGCCGGACCGGTATCTGGTCGGCAACCGGAGCTGGATACCGCGCTGGCGGTTCCAGCCGCTAGAGCGGCTGGAGGACGCCTTCCGCCTGCTGGAGAGCGCCCGGCCGGACCACTACACGATGGGCCTCGACGCGAGCGGCCGCTTCGCGGTCCAGGTCCGCATTGCCGGCAGGCTCGGGGTGGCCAGGGATGAGGTGAAGCCGCGCGCTATCACCCTGGCCATCGCCCGGGCGCTGGGACTGGAGGAGGTGGACCGGTGAAGAAAGGACCCCGTGAATCGGCGCTGGTTGCCGAAATCCTGCGTGCGCTCCGCGCACTGCCCGGCGTGGTGGTGCGGAAGCGGCACGGAAGCGCCTGGGGAGTGGCCGGCGATCCGGACCTTTACGGCAGTTTCCACGGCACGCACTTCGAGCTGGAGATCAAGCGGCCCGGGCAGAAACCGACCGCCCTCCAGTCGGCGCGCTTGAAACAGTGGGCCGCCAGCGGTGCGCGGGTCGGCATCGCCACCAGCCTTGAGGAAGTGCTCCGCATTGTGGGCGCGGAGGGGAGGCACGAATGAAGCGAGCGCCCTACAGCCTCGAAGCTCTGCGCGAGTATCGCCGGCGGAAGGAGCAAGCCAAGGCCAAGCCGACCGTCACGCTCGCCGAAATCCCGCCCGATGCGCCCATGGAAGAAGGCATCGTGCTGGGCTGCTGGAACGGCGAAGCCTTCGTGAGCTGGGAGAAGTGGATCGCTTCGCTTCCGAGCGAGCACCTGCACGCTTCACCCGAGGGTTCGGCGCCGGCGCCGCAAGTGGCTCCGTCCGGACCGCGCAAGCCTCGGAAGCCTCATCTGGTGGCTGCGTCCCTTTTCGATCCGCAGGAGGACTATGACTGATCCCGGCAGCCCGCGCTGGTTCTTGGAGGAGCTGTTCGCCGGCAAGCCTGCCGAGCTCTACCTGCTCATCTGGACGCTGGCCGACAAGCGCTCGCGCTGGTTTCTCAACGTCGCAGCAGCCGCTTCGGCAGTCGAAACTCTGGCCGGTCATGACGTCTACGTCGGTGTGGGTCTTGCGGCACGGGACTACGGCCCCACGCACCGCTGTCCGTCGGATGAGATCGCCGGCATCGTAGGCCTCTGGGCGGATCTTGATCTGCGCTCGGAGGCACACCAGAAGGCGCTGCCGGCGACGATCCAGGACGCGCTGGCCATCATCGCGGAGCCGCTGGCGCCGACGATGGTCGTAGCCACCGGCAACGGCGCTCACGCCTGGTGGCTGTTCAAAGAACCCTACATCTTCGACAGCGACGAGGAGCGCAAGACTGCCGCGCGGCTCGTCGCCCGCTGGCACACCCTGCTGCGGTTGAGGGCCGCCGCCCGCGGCTGGGCCTTCGACCGGCTCTCGGATCTGGCCCGCGTACTGCGCATCCCGGGCACGGTCAACCTCAAGGACCCCGACAATCCGAAGCCGGTGACGCTGCTGTCCCACACCGGCTGCCGCTACAACCCTTCCGACTTCGAAGACTGGCTCGACGAGGCCGCCATCCCCGACCCGGAGGTCGAAG
>CAZTUO010000458.1:0-2348 GCA_964616355.1 uncultured Nitrospira sp. | reverse complement strand
CCGCTTCGGTCAGGAACAGCGCAGTCACGGCTCCACGGGGCATCCCCAGGGCGCGTAGAATGCCGATCTCGGTCCGGCGCTGCACCACGGCGAAGGCGACCGTGTTGTAGACGAGCAACAACCCCACCAGCAACGCGACCGCGCTCAACGTGACCAGGTTGAGCTGGAAGGCCCGGAGCATCCGCTCGACCTGTTCGTTGCGCTCGGCTGGCCGGCGTACCGCTAAAGGCGGGGGCAGCGCCGCCTGCAGTTCGCGGGCCACCTCGGCGACCGAGCGGCCGGGCTCCGTCACGAGGTCCACGCGGTCCAGCCGGCCAAACAGGCCGAACTGCGCCTGTGCCGCGGCGATGTCCATGATCGCCAGGCTGCCCCAGACCGAAGGCCCGGCGGCATCGGGCTCGACGATCCCGCGAACTACCAAGCGGTGCACGGATGTTCCAGCCAGCACCGCCAGCTCGTCTCCGACGGAGAGCCCCCAGTCCTCGGCCAGCCGCCGGCCCACGAACAGCGTATCGGGCTCGAGCAGCAGGTCGAACTGGGGCTCCGCCCCCTGCGGGTCTTGGACCCGGACCCCCTTGAGGTCCCGCGCTTCCAGCAGGTCGAGCCCCACCACCAGGAGGGGGTGGCCCGCGTGTGGCCCCGACGCGACGGTCGTTCCCTGCTGGAGGACCGGAGTGGCGGAGAGGACCGCTGGGTGCTTGAGCAGGTCCGCGATGACCAGCTCGTCCAGCCCCAGGTCCCCCGCAGAGACCTGGAGGGTCGCCCGGCCGGCTACGGCCAGGACACTGTCCTCGAACGCCCGCAGGACCTCCACGTTTGCGGTCCGGATGGCCACGAAGACCGAGACTCCCAGGGCGATGCCCAGCACCGTCAGGCCAGTGCGGACGGGCCGCTCTAAAATGTGGCGGTGGCTCAGGATGCGCAAGGCCCCGATCACGGGCTTCCCGGGCGAGTTAAATTATTCGTAGTGAAAACCACGAATTTGGTATTTACAGGCACGAAGGACTCTGTTAGACTATACAGTAACAGTGCACCCAGAAGCTGGGGGAGTACCAGTGCCAAGGCAAGCAGCACGGAAGAAAATGCGGAAGGCTCGTCCGGCAGTGCGGTCCAACGCGACCCGCGCCCTGACGCCGCGCCAGAAGGAAATTCTGCGCCTCGTGGCCCAGGGGCTGACGAACCGGGAAATCGCCGACCATCTGGACATCAGCGTGCGGACGGTCGAGGTGCACCGGTTCAATCTCATGCGGCGGCTCAGGGTACGCAATGTGGCGCAGCTCCTGCGCCAGGCTCTCCAGTTGCGTCTCCTGCCGAGGAACTTCGCGACCCGCTAGCCCGGATTAGAGCTCCTTCAGCCGGCCCCGGCAAGCCGCGACCGAGGGATAGCCCTTTTTGTCCAGGAGGGCGGCCAGCTCGTTCTCCAGCCGCTCGAACAGGTCCAGCCCCTGCTCGACGAGCGCGGTGCCCACCTGCACCGCGGAGGCGCCGCAGAGCAGGTGCTCGAACGCATCCCGCCCGCTGCTCACCCCGCCCGTCCCGATGATGGGCAGCCTTCCTTCAAACCGTTTCCAGAATGCCCGGACATTGGCCAAGGCCACCGGTTTAATGAGTGGCCCGCCGAGGCCCCCGAACCCGCCCTTCGGCTTGATCACGACGCATTCGCGCTCCGGGTCCACGACCAGGCCGTTCCCAACGGAATTGATGAGCGAGAGAAAGTCCGCGCCGGACCGCTCCACCACTCCGGCCATGACGTCCTGATGCGCCGGGTCAAAGTAGGGCGGTAGCTTGACGCCCATCGGAACGGTGAGGACCTTCCGCACCCGTTGGAGCAGCCGCTCCGACACCTCCGCGTCGTACCCGATCTGGGGCTTGCCGTGGATGTTCGGGCAGGAGAGGTTTACCTCGACTAGGTCCGGCCGGCTCTCGTTGATCGCTTCGGCGATCAGGACGAAATCGTCCTCGCATAAGCCGGCGACGCTCGCGATGACCGGTTTGCCGAACGTGCGCAGCTCCGGAATGAGCCGGGCGTAGGCTCGATAGCCGAGGTTCGGCAATCCCATCGAGTTGATGGAGCCCAGGGCGAACCCGAAATAGCGCGGTTCGGGGTTGCCGCTCCGGGGCTCCACCGTCATGGACTTGGTCACGATGGCACCCGAGCGGGACCGGCCCAGCGCCTCCAGCTCCTCGCGGGTCACGCAAAGGGCGCCGGCGGCGTTCATGAAACAGCTCGGGAACCGGACCCCGGCGATCGTGGTCGAGAGGTCAATCCGGGGACGGGTCGTCACGGGCGCGGCTCCCCCAGTTCGCGATCGATCTGGCCGTCCCGGATGCGGATGAGGTGATCGACC
>CAZTUO010000457.1:0-2369 GCA_964616355.1 uncultured Nitrospira sp. | reverse complement strand
TAAATCGTCGTCGTCTGCAAACAGATCCGGCTCAGCAGCTTCGGGCTTCAACTGCCGGGCAAAGAAGATCACGCCACCTGCGGGATGATCAATCATGGTACCCGTGCGTGCTGTCCGAAGGAGGTCCAGCCACCAGTCCGGCGGCGGGGGCGCTATGCTCTCCTCTCCCTGCGGGCTGAAATCGAGTACAGCCTGAATGGAGCTCGCAATCAATTCGCTGTCGTGGCTTTCCAGGCTCAGCGTGTTGAGTAATACCTTAAGTGGCGGATGATCCAGCCATGGCGCGAGGACGGCGTGAGTTATGCGAACAGCTGGCGGCTGTCCCGCGGCACTCCGCGCAGCCTCCCACAGATCAAGCCCATTTCGCCCGACGCCCTTTAAGCGAGTTGCTTGTCCTAGCCCCTCGATGCCGTAGGAAGAAGGCACTACGATCACGTCGCCCGGGCCGATATCGCTGCCGAGCGTCGTCACTCGTGAATGGTCGCGTCCGCGCCACAGGAGGCAGGGACGGAGTCCGACTTTGTCGTCCGGCGATTCGGAGTCCGCACCCTCGATATCTGCAAGATCCTTGCCGACGGGACGCTGGGCCAGCCAGGTTCGCGCTTGCCATAGAGGCACTTGCAACATCTCGCCGCTCACGGGCGGACAGAGAGAGACGGTTTCCGCCCAGAGTGTAGTGTCAGCCTCCGATAGGTCGCAGCGCCACACAACAAAGACGTCAGGAGTTGTAGACTTGCCGTGCAAATATAGTGAAATGTCGGGTTGGGGCTGGGCAGGGGGCGCCGTTTGCGACAAGAGATCAAGATGCGCCGGCAGCAGGATTGGCGCCTCTTGGGTCGGCGCGAGTAGTGAAGAAAAGTCTCCGACGTCACTCAGTCGTTGATCTATGTTCTCGACGGCCATATCCACGACGGAGTCTTTTCCTGCTTGTTGCTTGAGCCACTCCCAGGTTTTCGCAAGGGAATCTCCGTAGACGGGGTCGGAGTTCCGAGCATCTACATCTTCGCCACGCGCCAGGATGGCAGCGGGGGGGGGCTTATTCGAACCGAGGCGAGCCAGGCGGCCGAAGCGCTGGCGCAGAGCATCGAGACTTGCACACTCGGTCACGAGCGCGTCGAAGCTAAAGTCTGCTCCTACTTCAAGACACTGCGTCGCCACGACGACCACCGGCCGATCCAGTTCCTCCGGCTGACTGGCTCTCAAGTAGGGGCTCCAGTGCCCGAGGAGTTCATCCCGTTCCAGCGGGCGAATTCGGCCCGTGAGGAGCACAATTTCAGGCGTGAGATCCGGGCGGGTCGTTTGAACAGCCTGCAGGCGAGCAGCGATCGACTCGGCTGTACGCACGCGGTTCACCATCACCGCGACGCGACGCTGGCCCTGCTGGACGAACCGCAAGGCCCGCTCGGCGGCTTCCCCGACCAATGCATCGTTCTGTGCGTCAGAGCCGCCGTCAAGCGTGACCAGCTCCGCTAATTTTGAGGTCCGCAAACGTCGTAGTAATTCTTCATGATCAAGGGCCCGGGCGCGTTCGGCACCCGGGAAGACGGCTTCCAGGGGGACGTCCTGGGGCGGTGTGGCGGACATTATGACAAAGGCCCAAGGGTTGGGAAGAGGATCCTCGGCCCATCGGTGGCTGCGATACCCACGGAGGGCGTTGATCGTCTGCATCAAGGGCACCGCACAGTGCGCCTCGTCCAAGATCACGAGGCTGTCGTTCGCAGCCAAGCCGGCGAAGATAGGAGCGGTCAACAGGCTGTGTCCATATCCACGGAAAAGCAGGCGGGAACCGAATTGATCCACGGTTGAGGTTATGACGGCGGGTTGCGAAGGGATGCCGGCCCAGCCATCGTCGCGGAAGATCCCACCTCGAAGACGACCGACCGCGAGAGGCCGGCAAGTCCCTGCGAAGTCTCGCAAGCGGTCTGCGATATCTCTTAGAGGGCCGACGGTCGCTGCGGCCAGTTTGTCCGCGATTTCGGTGGCGCGTTCAAATGCCTCGTCGACGACGATGCGGCGGTCAACGACAAACCAGATACGGCAGGGAGCGGTTCGCTGCGACAAAGGTCGCTCCGCTTGCGCGGCGAGGGCATAAATGGCGATGTCGATGCACGCAGTCTTGCCGGAAGCAGTGGGGAGATCTAAGACGAGCGGCCATTCCCCGTCCACCACACGCTCAGCAAGCATCACTTGCCAGGGGAATGGGTCACGGTCCCAAAGCGCGTGAAACCAGGTGGAGAAGTCCACGGTCATATGCGCCCAGCCGCCTTCTGCGGCTTCACCCTTCTACAAGTTCGGTTCTGTTATTATAGTGCGCCCCTGCCCCCTGCCGTTGCACCCGATCTCTCCGGGACCTCGACGGCGGTCTCCCC
>CAZTUO010000456.1:0-2370 GCA_964616355.1 uncultured Nitrospira sp. | reverse complement strand
ACATGTTGGCCAGCACGGCGTCAACGCTGGCATCGGGCAGAGGGATGCTGACGCCCTCGGCGACGTGGTAGACCACGTTCGGGCAGTCCGTCAGATTCCGTCGCGCGACCTCCAGCATCTCAGGCGACCGGTCCACGGCGTAAACCTTGGCCACTCGCGGTGCGAGAGCCCGAGTGATGAAGCCGGTACCCGCGCCGATGTCAGCGGCGATGGCGTCCGGGTGCAGCGCGGCCCTGGCCAGCGCGGCCTCGCGCACAGCGTCGGAGTACATGGTGGCGCGCAACGCGTCCCACTGCTCCGCCACCTGCGCAAAGTAGGCTTCACTCATTCTTTTTTTCTCCTTTCCGTCGAAGTTGAGGGGCGATCCACGGACGGGGCCCTCGAGTCTCGGCCTCATGTCCGTCCATGAGAGCACACCACGCGTTTCACTCCCCTTGTCACGATGCCTCTGCTTCCACGATTTCCCGCTTGCCGGCACGTTCTCGGATTTCGGAGCGGAGCCGGAACCGCCGCGGTGCCACCGCCCACAACGCAGCGCACCATCCGAGCGTCGCGCCAATGGCCACGACGAAGGTGAGCGCGTAACTGCGGCTGGCATCGAAAACCCAACCGCCGAACCAGGAAATGAAGGCTCCGCCGATGGCATATCCTGACCAGATGATGCCGACAATTGAACCGAAGTGCTTTCCTTCGAATACATCGCCCCAGCTCGCCGAGCGAGCGGCCACGTTGGCACCCAGACCCAAGCCGTAAAGGATCATGGCCATCTGGAGGGCCCACACGGTGGCGCCAGAAAGCTGGAGCACCCAGAGGAGGCTGAGCACGGTGAGGATCGAGGCGCCGGTCACCACACCCTCGCGGCCGATGCGGTCGGAAAGGCTTCCTCCGAGCACCTGCCCTACTACATAAAGGGCAGAGGCTAACCCGAGGCTCGAAGCGGCGACCATCTCTGCGTAGCCCACGTGCAGCGCAAACGGCACGAGGTGTTGCGCAATGGCTTCATCGAAAACGCCGACGAAGACGTTGCCGAGGAATAGGAGCCAGAAGGCCTGCATTTTCAGGGCCTGGCGGCGGGTGACGCTTCGCCGCGCACCGGCATTCCCAGGGGAGGCCTCCTTCCATGACAACGGGAATACGAGCAGGATCAGGAGGATGATCGAGGCCATGGCCAGGCCCAGAACCCGGTACGCCGTCCGCCATCCCGCCTTTCCCGTCGGCCACCGACCCAGGCGCCGAGTTCAGGGCGCAACCCGGAGTTGCGAGGCGGCAAAATCCGCCGCCCTGGATCGTATCTAGACCCCCTGCGGCTCCTCGGCCACGATGGACCTCAACAGATGGACCGCCCCTTCATCCAGTACGGTATACTCCAACGTGATCAGTTCCTGGTCCGGCTGGAGCAAGGCCCGTACGTCACCGGCCACGAAGTCGGAAGCGATGACGACGGGACAGCGCCGGAGCATCTTCGCCAGCTTCTGTGGGTCATCCATGCCGCAGAGGGAGACGTCCAGACCCTTGATGCCGGCGTTTTCCAGAGATCGTTTCATATCCAAGGCGCAGCTCTCGCTCAGGCACACCAGCGCTGCTGGCGTACCCTGGGGGATCTGGGCGAGCTGGATCAGCTTTTCCAGATGGGGTTTCACGCCCAGTCCGATCACCTCTTTCTTTGCCGTGTTTAGAACCTGCCTGACCTCTTGGACGTGAAAGAAGGTGGTGGCGACCAACCGGGCCTCGCGAAGCTGCTCTGCAACCTCGGGGCTGGGCTGCCCCAGGTCCCGAAGGAGGACCGGGCTCACTTCCACGTCTACCCTTTCCTGGATGCGTTTCGCGAGGGCCGTCGCGATGGGCAGTTCGCACTCCACAAACACCATCCGCTGCTTGACCTGAACATCCCGGCGCTGCTTCGCCCGCGCATAGGCGAAGGCGGCGAAGTCATCGGGGCTAACCCCGAGGGCGCCGGCTTGCTCGATGGCGGCGTCCAGGATGGCCAGCAGACGAGCCGACACGGGTTGGGCGACGGCAGTGGGCTGCTCCACCACCACACAACCCCGGCCTTGCCGGCAGTCGATCAGACCCTCTTCTACGAGCTCCTGATAGGCCTTGAGCACCGTGTTGCGATTGATCCGCAGAAAGCCGGCCAGCTGGCGGGTCGTCGGCAACCTGGCCCCAGGCTTCAGCTCTCCGTTCAGAATCAGGAACCTGATCTGCTCTTTGAGCTGCGCGTAGACCGGCAGGTGGCTCCTGGACTCCACTCTCAGCTGCATCTTCCTCGCCCCCGGCTGCCGTGGCCACTTGGCATATACCTCCAGGCCAATCGGCTTAAAACCGGGGCGACGGGGTGTCAAGGGGGGTGCGGGCGAGGCGGTGGCGGCG
>CAZTUO010000455.1:0-2380 GCA_964616355.1 uncultured Nitrospira sp. | reverse complement strand
CAGGTTGACCGACACGGGGAAACCGACTACCTCAGGGCTCAAGAAACGGCCCCCCTACCCGGCGCCGGTCAACTCCTGACGTTAGCCCGTGACGTCGCGGGCGAGTCCGAACACGCACAGCAAACCGAACCGCACACCATGAAAACCAAAACCAGAACAACGAAAGGAATCGCAGTCGCAGTGATGACGCTGGCAATGGCCAGCGCGAGCTTCGCACAAACCACCAGCACATCGCTGACACCGGAGCAGTTGGCCGAGCGACGCGCCGCCGCTCGGCAACGAGCTGAGGAGTCCATTCGTTACCTCAACGAACTGATGGCCAAGGCACAGGCCGAGGCCGAAGCGCGACGCGCCCTGCTGCCGCCGAGGCCGCCGCTTGACCCTGAAGCGGTCAAGTTGGCCAGAGAGAAACAACGCTACGCCAAGCGACGTGAACTGGCTCCGTAGCTCTTTGGCGCAGACGGTTTGCCGAATGACAAGGGCCGGGAGTTTTTCGACAACAAGGCCGGACGCGAACGGGCGTTGACTGCAAGCAGACAGCCCGGCATTCACCCGAAGGTCAATCCAGAGCGACTACTCGGCCACCGCTCCACGAACCCAAACGCATTGCCTGCTCTTGTCGTGGATGGACCAGTGGACGGCGGCCAGGACCCGCTGTATTTGACGGATTGGTTTTACGATGCGCAACAGAACCTGACATGGTTTCGGCTCTGGCTCGTAAACGCGCCGCTCAACGAGTGGTGGGAGGTCTATCATGCGCCGGCCCTGCACTCGACAGCGTGGCAGCTTGCGCGACTCGGCCCGCCGGATGCTGTTTCCGGAGACGTTCAGCAGTTCTGGGTTGCCGTTCCGGGCCAGCATCAGCAGGCCTATTTCCAGATCTTTCTGAACAAGGACAGTGATTACGATGGAATTCCAGACGGCTACGAAGTCGCAATCCTCAAGACGGACCCGCTCAATCCCGACTCCAGTTCGACCCGCGACGCCAATGGCGACGGACAGCCAGACTTTCCGGCACTCGGAGGCAACGGCATCGCCGATGGTGACGAGGATTTCGATGGAGATGCCTTACCCACATCGTACGAGCTTGCGTTAGGTGTGGATCCCATAGTTGCGCAGAGCAGCGCCGATTCGGACGGCGACGGCTTGCCAGATTGGATGGAGTCGCTCATCACGCTTTACACGGGCGATCCCGCGCCCGCGCTTCAAACCGACTCAGACGGGGATGGCGTGAACAACTTCACGGAATGGACGATACGCACCGACCCGTCGTATCCCTTCGACGCGGCATTCGCGGATTTCTCCGGCTTGCCGGATGACCAGCGAGTAATCCTCCCGGTCCACATCCAGTTCACCGCGCCTCCTGCGGGTTTTCAGCCTGCGGGCGGCGGAGGTTCGGCGACCACAGATGATGAAGCTTATGTTCACTTCACTGTGGCTGGATTCGAGGGCGCGTACGGACACCTTCAAGTGCTCAAAGACACTGCGGAGGACGGCTCACCCGCGCCAGGCACTGACACGTTTCGAGGGAGCATCGCCTTCGGCCAGAAAATCTACAACACACTGCCCGTCTTGCAGCCCGATAATCAGGACCTGGCGCTCATCGAAAACATCCTGATTGAGGCAACCGATACTGCGGCGGAGGTGTGGAAGAAAGCCAAAGTCTCTGAGAACCTCTACCAGCTTACACAGAACAGCCTCGTGTATCTGCAGTACCGTTCGGTGCAGCGCGCTGTCGTTCAATTCCGACAACTGCAGTTGATTGTGACGGCCCAGCCGCTCCCGCAGGGCGTTCTGCTCCGCACACGACGGGCGCTTGCGGTTATTCACACGGAAGCGACGCTTTTCCGAGAGGCAACATTTGAGTTGGGACGGCGCTTCCCGCTGCATGACGCGTTTGCCAAGTCTGGCGCATTGGTCGCGACCGCCGGACGATTCGCGCAATGCCTGAGCATCTACAACAACATCATGCAAGCGTGGCCGTTGCTGGTGCAATATCTCTACGACATCCGCAACCAGTGCGATTCCGGCGCGTCCGCTCATCTCCTTGGGTTTGCACTGGCCCAGTTGGCCGATGACATCCAACCGGGCTTCGTCCTGTTCCCATTCCCGCTAATATTCGGGGAAATTCTCTGTGACCTTAACCCAGGTTGTGACTCAACGTGCAATTGAGCAACTGCGAGCCGCCTGCCTCAGAGCCGAGACGCTCAGGCAGGCGGCTCCAAACGGATTGGAGTATCCCTCAATGCAGTCCAAAGAGCCGAACCCTTGGGAAAGCTGGGGCAGTGGAGTCGTCCTCCCCCTTCTCGGCTGCCTCTACGGGTTATTTGCGCTGTTCTGCAAGCGCCAGACGAAACTCCGATCGCCGATGAGCGATGAG
>CAZTUO010000454.1:0-2391 GCA_964616355.1 uncultured Nitrospira sp. | reverse complement strand
CTTCCGGTCGCCATCCAGAAGGCCACCTTGTTTAGATCCTGCCTTGTGTACGGCTCGATGCGGCTGACTGCTGGGGCGGATTCATTGAACCTATCCACGTGTTCGTTCAACACTCGCAGAAGCCCATCGGGGTCCCGGAAGTACTGGTCGAGATAGATCTCGGTGAAGAGCAACGCCAGGTACTGGAAGTACTTCGGATAGAGGAACGGCCCCGCGTGGTTCCGCCTTTCCGTGATCCGTTTCCAGTGGCGCACAATGTTCTGGTCGTAGGCCAGCAGCAGGTCATGCGGCAACTCCGGTGGTTCGAAGAGCAGCCGCAGTTGATGATGGAAGCGCGTGACGTTATTCTCGTCGAACCCTTCCAGCTCCGGAGCTCTCAAGCTCGCGGCCAGGTGCTCGAAGCTGGACACGCCGAAGAGGTCGAGCAGCCACTGGTGGAGCACCAGCCGCTGCTCGAAGCGCAGGGGCGGCCGCGCGGCAACCGTTGCCGGATTTTGTCTCTTCTTTCGAGTCGCAGGGTTCATGTCGCCATCCATCACCGAACGGCCTGCGGCAACACCGCCCGCATGCCTGTCGCAAGCCGTGACGCAAGAGTGTCGCAAGTTATGTCGCAAGATTGTCGCAAGTTCATCGGGCCTCCTTGAGCCGGTAAATGAGCCTATTGGTCGCTCCTTCCGAAACGATGAGGCCCTGTTCCAGCATGACCTTCAGGTCTCGCTGCAGGGAACGCCGGTTGACCTTCGGGCACAGGCGCTCGTAATCCTGAATGCTCAGGCTTCCATGTTCCAAAAGATGCGCGACAGCCTTGCTCTCACGCTCCGACAGGTTGTGTTCCTTCACCAGCACATCCCGGCGGATCGCCTGTTCGCCGCGCCGGCGGACCTCAGCCAGCTGCGTCGCAAGTCCTTCGACGAAGTATTCCAGCCATGCGGTCATGTCCATGCCGTGTTCGCGCACGCTTTGCAGCGCATGGTAGAACGCCGGCCGGTCTCGGTCGTAGTATTCGCTGATCGTGAACAGCCGCTTGAAATCGTAACCAGCGCGGTACAAGCAGAGCGTCGAAAGCAGGCGCGATGTGCGGCCATTCCCATCCAAAAAGGGATGGATATGGACGAGCTGGAACTGCGCGATGCCGCTCACCAGGACGGGATGAACTTCTTCCACTCGATTGAGCCAGGTGACCAACTCCGCCATGAGGATTGGCACCTCCTGAGCGGGCGGTGGGGTATAAACGGTCTTGCCGGTCTGGGAATTGACCACGTAGTTCTGAACCTTGCGGTACTCACCGGGCGCGGCGGCTCCCCCGCGCACACCCTCTACCAGTCGCTTGTGGATCTCGCGGATGAGCCCCTCGGTGATCGGGCCGCCCCTTTCCAGATACTCCGACACGAACTCGAAGGCCCTTCGGTAGTTCAAAAGCTCGCGGGCGTCATCAGTATCGGCTTCGGGGACCCTTTTCCCGGCGAGCAGCCGTTCGGCCTGCTCAAGTGTCAGCCGGGTTCCTTCGATGTGCGTGGTGTGGTGGGCTTCGAGAATCAAAGCACGGCGGCCCATCTCGCGCACCCACTCCTCGGAGAGCGTGGCGGCTTCCAGAAAACCCCGGGCCCGCTCGATGCGGGTCAGCCCGGCAGTGATTGGGTTCGTGATCTTGAACCTTGGTCGAAATCCCGACATTCCGCCTTCTGTCTCCCGACTCCAGTCTCCTGTCTCCCGACTCCCTTCTCCTACACGTCCTGCACGTCGAACATGAGCCGTTTGAATTCTTCTTCCGTGAGCCGGACCTTCCAGGTCTGGTCGGGCTTGCGGAGGTTCTCCAGGTTGTTGTCGCCGTTCACGTAGATGACGTCGAACTCCTGGTCCTTCGTGTTGTAGCCCTGCTTGCGGAACCACGCATCGAGGGCGTCGTTGTCTAGCTCCTTGGTTTTCCGCCAGAGGATGAGCACCCGTTCGCCCTGTGGATTCGTGCCCGTGACGACGCGTACGCCCCCGATGTGGTCGATGGTCTTCACGCGCAGACCGATCAGGTAGTTGAAGGTCTCGACGAGGTCCACGACCGTCGGCTTGGTCTCGCCCACGGTGCCGGTGGCGATATTGAGCTTGTAGTTGAACGGGTCCTCGAAGCGGTCGAGGTTGAGCAGCGACGCGCTCCCGCGGCTTTCTACGTCCAGCATGTAGCGGAGCATGTAGTCCTCGCGAAACGTAGGATGTTCATCGAGGAGGGATTGCTGGGCGTTGGTACGCTTGAGCTCCAAGTTGTTGAGCGTGTCCTCGTAGGATTCGAGGCGCAGGATCTTGAGGATGCGCGGGCTGCGCTCGATCTCTTCCTTCGTGGGCGGGCGCTTGGGCCTGCCGTCTTTCCACTCCGCCGTAAAGATGACCTTCTTGAGGCGC
>CAZTUO010000453.1:0-2406 GCA_964616355.1 uncultured Nitrospira sp. | reverse complement strand
GAAGGCGGGGCTCCTCAAAAAAGCCCCTGTGTCAGACAACCTTTAACCCCAGGGGATGGGTGACTTTTCACTCATCGAAGTGGCCCCTTTTTAAATCATCGTTGACAAGTGGCTCCGGCGAGTCCTGCCCACGTTGCCTCGGGAGACGCGCCGGTGCCTGGAGCAAGAGCTGACTGTGCTGGGGGGGCTGAACGAACAGCTCACGGCGTTGGAAGCGCGGATCCGGGAGCGGGTGCAGGTCACCGAGGCGATGCAGCTCCTGAAGACGCTGCCCGGGGTGGGGGACATCCTGGCGATCGTCATCGCGCGGGAGGTGGGGGAGATCGACCGCTTCCCGGACCCCCAGCGCTTTGCCAGCTATGGTGGGACAGTGCCGAAGGTCATCGCCAGGGGAGGGAAAATCCGGTATGGGCGCCTGCGGCCGGAGGTGAACCGGTATCTGAAGGGGGCCTTCATCGAGGCGGCGAATGTCGTGGCCCTGCACCACGCAAAGGTCAGCTGGCAGCCGCGGCATGGGAGCCGCCTGGATCGGCGGATCCGGCAGAAGAAGGGCCACGCCAAAGCGGTGGGGGCGGTGGCCCGGCATCTCTCGGAAGCGACGTCCTGGGTGCTGAAGAAGGGAGAGCCGTACCGGGAGCCAAAGGCCAGCCCGGGGTTGCCGACGCAGGGGTAAGCGCGGGTCTAACATGAGCCCAAGGAGGCTCGAGTTTTGATTGCGGCATCCGCGGAACAGGCTCTTGCCGCCATGACGGCGAATAGATGTTTCCGGCAAAACCGGCTGTGAGAGAGCAGAACCGGTTAGGCATCACAGTTATACCCTCGCAAAGAGCCTTGACAGTGGCAGCGCTTTCATAGATGTTAGGCGCTCTAACTAACGGTGCGGCTTCAGATGTTCGACGAACCAGTCGCGGGCTGCGGAACTGGCGAGGTCGAATTCCTTGATGTAGGCATCGAAGTGGCCGCCAGGGAGGATGACCAATTTCTTGGGTTCCAGCGCCCGGGCATAGGCGGCGAAGGCCTCGTCCGCGACAGTAAGGTGGTCTTGGGCGGCCACAACGATCAGCAGTGGCGTCGGGCTGATCCGTTCGATATAGGAACCCGGCTCGTACTCCATGAGCATTTCCACCGAGCGGAGCGTGACCTCGTTGCGCCAGGCGGGAGCGCGGGTCCGGCCTGTCTCACTGAACCACTCCCAGGAATCCCGGGTGGGGAGCGCACAGGGGGCCAGCGGATCCTCCGCAACGACAGGGATCAGCGTCGGAGGCTTCCCGGTGAAGCGCGCCTCACGATCGGCGTCGAACTGCGCCCGCAGGCCCGCCAGCAGGTCCGCCCGCACCAGCCGGAGAATATTGCGGTAGCCGCTGATGAGCGGCACCTGCGAGACCACACACTTCACCCGCCGGTCAATGGCGCCCACCACCAGCACGTGGCCACCGCTGTAACTGGAGCCCCAGATGCCGATGCGGTTCCGATCCACCTCCGGCAGGGTGCACGCGAAGGTGATGGCATGGCGATAGTCGCGGACTTGAGTCCAGGGGTCAATCTCCTGGCGAGGCTCGCCGTCGCTGGCGCCGAAGTTGCGATTGTCGAAGACGAGCGCACCAAGCCCGGCCCCGGCGAAGACCTCGGCAAACTGATCCAAGTACATCTCTTTGACTGCCGAAAAACCGTGGGCCATCACCACGGTGGGCACCGGCTCGGTCATCCCCTCCGGCAAGTACAGCCAGCCCCGCAAGGTTATACCCTCAGCATTGAACTGTATATCTCGTCGCATTGCTGCTCCTCCTCTACCCAAATGAGTCGAGGAACAAAAACCCCTTCAGGCAAACCACCACCTGAGGGGCCGTAGCATGAGCATCGCCCACCTCACCAGCCTTCCTCTGCGTTGAAGAACCGCTCCGTCGTGGCTTCCTTCTACTCCTCCCAAGATCCCGTGTCAAGGAAAAAAATGTGGCTTTCCGCCAAAGTTTGTGGAAAAGTAGCGATTGAATCCCTCCTGGCAGGAGTTGTAAGCTCGCCAGGAGTTGTAGATTCCTCCAAGGAGGGCACTATGAGCCAGGCCATCCTGGCGGGATTTCATGAAGCACTCGGGATTCCGGAGCTGGCCGTGACGGCCATCCGCGTGGAAGGCCAGCACGGACGGATTAACGCAGAAGTCCTGATCCGACGTAGCTGCTGCCCGACCTGTAGGACGATTACGGCGGAGATTCCTCAGCGGATCCCCCGCGAGATTCGCCACCTGCCAATCTTTGGCAAAGCTTGTCTGCTGGCCTACGCGGAATTCCAGTTTCGATGTCGGCGGTGTGGCCGGACCTGGATCGGCCCGCTGGCCTTTGTGGATCCCTACGAAAGCCGTCAGCCCGCCTCACCCCCATCGGCCGCTTCCGCCTCCCGGTACTTCGCCAG
>CAZTUO010000452.1:0-2414 GCA_964616355.1 uncultured Nitrospira sp. | reverse complement strand
CTCGGGCGGGGCCGCAGGCTCCGGGACGTCAGCGGGCCGAGCAGGCCCGCGGCAGCCTAGCCGGCCGCAGCCGCCTCGGTCTTGCGGCCGGCCTTGGCCTCCGCCTTGGCGTCCGCGCCCTTGCCCTTGGGCTTCCGCCGGGGCGTCTCGGGGCGGTCCACCAGCTCGAGGATGGCGACCGGGGCCCCGTCCCCGCGCCGTGTCCCGATCGGGAGGACCCGGGTGTAGCCGCCGCGTCGGTCGGCGTAGCGCGCCGCCACGGTGTCGAAGAGCTTGCGGACCAGGGCGGTGTCGGGCACCAGGCTCAGGACCTGCCGCCGCGCGTGGAGCGTGTCCCGCTTGGCCAGGGTGATCAGGCGGTCCGCCAGGGGGCGGAGCGCCTTGGCCTTGGCGTGCGTGGTGACAATGCGCTCGTGCCGCAGCAGGGCCGCCAGCTGGTTCCGGAAGAGCGCCCGGCGGTGGGCGGTGACCCGGCCGAGCTTCCAACCCGCGCGTCGGTGTCTCATCCCTGCTTGGTCGCCTCGCCCGGCACGGCGGACTCCTCGTCCTCCTCCTCGGCGCCGGCGGGCGTGAAAAGGTCGAAGTGGTCACGCAGGAGGCCCGCCGCCCGGAGCACGGCCTGGTCCGGCGTGATGGTCCCGTTGGTCCAGACCTCCAGGACCAGCTTCTCGTAGTCGGTGATCTTCCCCAGCCGCGACATCTCCACCGTGTAGTTGACCCGGCGGATGGGGGAGAAGGCGGCGTCCAGCGGGATGGCCCCCTCGGGCAGCTCCCCCGCGTGCCGGCCGGCGGAGACGTAGCCGCGGCCGGGTTGCAGGCCGACCTCGAAGCCGAGCCGCGAGCCGGCCTCCAGCGTCGCGAGCGGCGTCTCCGGATCCACGATCTCGACCCCCTCCGCGCGGAGATCCCCGGCCGTGAGGGTGCGGGGCCCGGTCAGCTCGACGCGGACGGTCCGCGCCTGGTCGTCGGCGAGCTGGATCGTGACCCGTTTGAGGGCCAGCAGGAAGGTGGGCAGATCCTCCCGCAGCCCGGGAACGCGTACCTCGTCCGGGCGCACGCCGTCGATCCGGACCCAGGTCAGCGCCGCACCGGGGATCGCCGCCAGGAGCACGCGGCGCAGCGAGTTGCCCACCGTGAGGGCGTACCCCTTCTCGAAGGGCTCGGCGATCATCCGACCGAACCGGGGCCCCAGCTCCTCCCACTCGATGCGCCGGGGTCGCTGGAACATCACGCGCGGCATCGTGCCCTCTACTTCAATTCAACTCTACTTGGAGTAGAGCTCGACGATCAGCTGCTCCTGGACGGGCAGCTGGATGTCTTCGCGAAGCGGAAGGCTCCGGACCACGCCCCGCTTCGCCGCCGCGTCCAGCTCCAGCCACGGCGGCACCTGACCGCGGCCGGCCGACAGGTTCTCGGCCACCCGCTCCTGGAGCGACGAGGTGGGGCGGAGCTGGACCTGGTCCCCGACCCGCACCAGGGCCGAGGGCAGCGAAACCTTCCGCCCGTTGATCAGGATGTGCCCGTGGCGCACGATCTGGCGCGCCTCAGCCCGCGAGGCGGCGAAGCCCAGCCGGAACACCACGTTGTCGAGCCGGCGCTCCAGGAGCCGCAGCAGGTTCTCGCCGGTGACGCCCCTCTGGCGCTCCGCCATGGCGAAGTAGCGGCGAAACTGCCCTTCCAGCAGCCCGTAGATCCGCTTGGCCTTCTGCTTCTCGCGCAGCTGCTGCCCGTAGGGCGACTGCTTGGACCGGCTCAGGCCGTGCTGCCCGGGCGGGTAGTTCCGACGCTCGATCGCGCACTTCTCGGTGAAGCACCGCGACCCCTTGAGGAACAGCTTGAGCCCCTCCCGGCGGCACAGCCGGCAGACCGGACCCGTGTACCTAGCCAACCTGCATCCTCCTCCCCCGGCCGCCCTTCACCGGGTCACACCCGCCGGCGCTTGGGTGGGCGGCACCCGTCGTGCGGGATGGGCGTCACGTCCCGGATGGCGGTGATCTCCAGCCCCACCGCCTGGAGCGACCGGATCGCCGCCTCCCGCCCCGCCCCCGGCCCCCGCACGCAGACCTCCACCTGCTTGAGGCCCAGCTCCATCGCCTTGCGGGCGGCGCTCTCCGCCGCCATCTGGGCCGCAAACGGCGTGCTCTTCCGCGACCCCTTGAAGCCGACGCTCCCGGCGCTCGCCCAGGTCACGACCCCTCCCATCCGATCGGTGATCGTGACGATGGTGTTGTTGAAGGTGGCCTGCACGTGGGCGATCCCCGTGCGGACCTCCTTCCGCTCCTTCCGTCGCCCGCCCTTCTTGCGGGGTTTTCCCGCGGCTGCCTCGGCCATCCTGCCTCCTCGGCCCGGCGGGGCCGCGCCGTCCTCCGGCGATCCCCCGCCCGTCTCCGACCCCCCCTGCGCATCCGGGCCGC
>CAZTUO010000451.1:0-2419 GCA_964616355.1 uncultured Nitrospira sp. | reverse complement strand
ACTGGCCTGGCCCCCCCCCCCGCCCAAGTTGGACTAGCGCGCGGCCCACGGCCGACGGAAGGCCGCGATGTCCAGGGGCCGTTATACCATTTCCCTCAACATACAGCCGGCGGCTGACGAAGGGCGAACTGCCTGGTGCCCGTTGCGCGGGGCGCCCATTGCTCAGCGGCTGCAATGGGCCGAAGCAACGGGTGAAACGGCATGATGCGTTCTCCTCTCGTGGCCATCCACGTCAGTTCTCGTCCGTGCGCCAGTCCGAATTCTGGCACGACCCGGCCACGTTGCGGCGTGTCTCCGAGCGGTTCAGCGGACTTGACGATCCAATCGATGAAATTGATTGCGTGGAGGACAGAATCGCGGGCAATGAACTCTTCGAGGTCCTGGAGATCCCGACTGGCGGTCAGCGACCAGCGGACTTCCGCCATTGCACCAGTCTTTCCTTGAGCTCTTGGTGGGTCAGCACTCGCCCCTCAGCCACATCTCGCAATTCCCGATCCACCTGCCTCTTGAAAAAGAGCTCTTCCATAATGGCGTCCATCGTCACGTCATCCGGCAGCTTGCGAATCAGTGCCAGGGCTTCGGCCTTTTCTCTTCCTATCGACCCTCCCGCATTGAGACCGACGGCGGCTACTATAGCCGATTTCCTCGCGGAGAGAAATAGGGCAAAGATGATGATCAATTGCAGCGCGGTTCCCGCTTGTGCCACGGGTGGAACGGATGGGTACGGAGGCAGGTGGCCTGGCTGGCGCAATGGGCGGCTGGGCCTGGTGGCCGGCGGCAGCACCCTCTTGACGGCGACGAATGCGGCTCACCCCGGCGGCCAGGTCATGAACCGGCCGCCCAAGAGATGGACGTGGAGGTGGAAGACTGTCTGGCCGCCGTTCCGGCCGGTGTTGACCACGAGCCGATAGCCGCCCTCGGCGATCCCCTTCTGCTTGGCGACCTGGCTGCCAGTCAGCAGCAGGTGGCCGAGCAAGCTGGCATCGGCCTCGGTCAGCTCGGCCAACGAGGCGGCGTGGCGCTTCGGCATGACCAGCGTGTGGACCGGCGCCTGCGGATTGATGTCGTCGAAGGCGAGACAGCGGTCGTCCTCGTGGACGATCTTGGCGGGAATCTGCTTCTCGGCGATCTTGCAGAAGAGGCAGTCGCTCACGGTGGCGCTCCCTCCTGGCTTTCTCCCGGGCGTAGGCCCGACTTCCCGAACCGGCCGGCCAGCTCCTGATAGACCGCCTCCAGCGTGATGCCATGATAGCCGAGCACGAGCAAGGTGTGGAACAGGAGGTCCGCCGCTTCGTAGACGATGTCCTCGCGCTTGCCACTTTTCGCCGCCAGCACCACCTCGCCCGCCTCCTCGACGACCTTCTTGAGGATCCGGTCCTCGCCGCCGGCGAAGAGCCGCGCCACGTAGGAATCCGGGCTCGACGACCGGCGGCGCTCGGCGATGATCGCCGCGATCCGCTCGAGGATCCCGCCGAAGGCGTCGGCGGTCTTCCCAGCCTCGGGCGTCGCGTCCTGCCCCAGCCTGGTGAAGAAGCAGGCGCGCTCCCCCGTGTGGCAGGTCGGGCCCACCGGCTCGGCCTTGACCAGCAGCGCGTCGCCATCGCAGTCCAGGAACAGGTCCTTGAGCAGGAGCCGGTTCCCCGAGGTCTCGCCCTTCTCCCACAGCCGGCTCCGCGAGCGGCTCCAGAAGTGCACCCGGCCTGTCGCGAGCGTCCGCTCGATGGCCTCCCGGTTCATGTAGCCGAGCATGAGCACGGTGCCGTCCCGCCAGTCCTGTACGACCGCGGGCAGGAGCCCCTGCTCGTCGAACTGCAACCGGCTCGCGTCTCCCATGGTCCTGCTCACCGGCCGGCGGAGACGCCGGCCCCCACCGGCCTGACCGGGATGCCCCGCTCGCTCAGGTAGGCCTTGGCCTGCGGGATCGTGTAGGTCCGGTAATGGAAGATCGAGGCGGCCAGCACCGCATCGGCCCTCCCGTGCGCGAAGCCGTCGTAGAGATGCTCCAGGGTCCCGGCCCCGCCCGATGCGATCACCGGGATCGTGACCGTCCCGGAGACCGCCGCCGTCAGCTCCAGGTCGTAGCCGTCCTGCCGGCCGTCCTGGTCCATGCTGGTGAGCAGGATCTCGCCAGCCCCGAGCGCCTCCAGGCAGCGGGCCCATTCGACCGCGTCCAACCCAGTCGGCCGGCGCCCCCCGTGCGTGAACACCTCCCAGCCGCGGCGTCCGCCCGCCGGGCCCTCGTCCGTGCGACGCTTGGCATCAATCGCAACCACGATGCACTGGGTACCGAACCGCTCTGCCGCCTCCTTGACAAGCTCCGGTCGCTCGACTGCCGCCGTGTTGATGCTGACCTTGTCCGCTCCGGCGCGCAGCAGCGCCCGGACATCCTCCAGGGTCCGGACGCCGCCGCCGACGGTCA
>CAZTUO010000450.1:741-2429 GCA_964616355.1 uncultured Nitrospira sp. | reverse complement strand
GTCCCACGACGCAGCGGGTCAGCTGTCCATCAGCGGCCGTCGACTCGATGCCGAGGCACCGCCCCTCGAAGCCATCATCCCGAGTGGATACGGCACCACCGGTTTCCAGGTGAGCGGCCTCATCTTCTCATCGCCAGGTTGCTGGGAGGTGACGGGGCGCTCCGGCGGGTACGAGCTGACCTTCGTCACGGAGGTGGTTGTCCCACCGGAGCTCACGAGCGGAGGGTGAGGGAGGGCGGATCCGAGCCGGAGGAACGACCCATGGACATCGTGCTCAGCTTCTTCAGCCTCTGGACCGGCTCCTGGAAGTCGATTTCTGTCTGCGGCGTCAACGCCGCCTTCGTGGCTCGCCCGAGTACGGGTGCCCGGGCACGATCGATCGGCGCCTACGCTGTCGGCCTCTTGGCAGGCGCCCTGACGGTGACGCTGACCATTGCCTCAGCGGGCGCCGCGCTGAACGCCCTAGTAGCAGTGCCGCTGCAGGTCCGTGTGGCTCTCGTTGCAAGCTCCTGCCTGCTGCTAGGCGCCGGGGAGCTTGTCCGAGGAGCATGGCTCCTGCCTCACATTGGGTGGGCAGTACCGAGGCGATGGGCGGCCGCAGTCCCGGAGACCCCGTTTCTGCTGATCTTCGGGCTCATCCGTGGGGTGGCGGTGTTCAACCACTCTCCGTTCGCCTCCTTTCACGCCTGGATCCTGGCCGTCTTCCTGCTGCACGACGAGCTGCCGATGATCGCCGTGGGAGCATTCCTTGCCATCGGGCTTGGGCTCTGGACGGTTGCGTATGGACTTGCGTGGCTCGCCACGCGCAATGGTCGGTGGGTCTTTGACATGCTTGCGGCTCGATCGCTGGAGGCGACGGCGCAGCTGGGCAGGCTCGACGGCCTGGGGCTCGTCGCCGTCGGTGCGTCGATCCTGGCACTTCGATGACGCGGCGAGCCGCGTCTGAGGTCCACACCCCTTCCAAGTATGGGGGACTCCAGCGATGACACCAGCCATCGTCCATCGACTCGGCGAGATCATGAGTAGGCGGGCGTTTCTCCGTCGCATCGCGTCTGCGGCGGCCAGCGCAGCCGGGCTATCGCAGCTATTAGCCAGTCCCGCCCTGGCGCTGTACCAACGCCGCTGCTGCACCCTCTATCGGCCTTGTCAACTGACGCCCTGCACGGGGTGTGCCTGCACCTGGACGTGGTCATGCGTCGACCAAAACAACGTCGTCTGGCGCTGCCACGAGTGTTACAGCTCAACGGCCGGCGGCTGCAACGGCGGTGAGCAGTATGTCATCTGCTCATGGGCTGAGCGGACGGGGCTCGGGCCGCAGGCAGCGATGACCTGAGGGAGAAAACGATGCGACAGACCCTGAGACGACTGGCCGGAGTCCGGTCGGCGCCCGTGGGTTTCACGGCTGTGGCCCTGGTCGTCCTCCTCGCCGCGTGTGCCCCGACGGGCGCGACCAGTGGGAGGGCGTCCCCGCCGCCCGACACCTGTCCGGTGACCCTCCCGAACGGAAACGCCCCACCGAACGAGCGACCGGGGAGGAACTACTACGGCAACGGCAAGCTCTGGACGATCGTGCCCGCGGACGGGACCTTCCTCGTCACCGATCCGGGATGGATCGAGCCCGACGGGCGGATCGGCCTGAAGTGGCAGTGGTGGCGCTCGGCCGCCTCCGCCGGCCAACTCTCGATCAG
>CAZTUO010000450.1:0-731 GCA_964616355.1 uncultured Nitrospira sp. | reverse complement strand
CCGCCGGCTCGACGCCGAGGCACCGCCCCTGGAAGCCGTCATCCCGGAGGGCTACGGGACGACGGGGCACCAGGCGAGCGGGATCATCTTCTCGACGCCCGGCTGCTGGGAGGTGACGGGGCACTCGGGTGGGGTCGACCTCACCTTCGTCGTCCGGATCGTCGTCCCGGAACGCTTCGAGAGTCCGTCGCCGACGCCGGGCGCCTCGCCGGCCTGATCGAGGTCGCCGCGGGTCGGCTGCTCGCCTCGCCCCAGCGGTCGTCGTCCGACCTCGGCAGCCGTGCCCAGAACGCCGCTGGGTCGGCGAAGTGGCTGGACGGTTCGAGCGAGCGGCGGGAGGAGGCTGGCCGGCGGGGGCGCGGCGGCCAACACCGGTCGCCGCAGCTGGCGAGCGCACCGCGGCCAGCGCGCCGGTTCCGCCGCGGTGAGAAGCCGCGTCCGGGTCGGGCACGTGCCGGCGAGCCCGGGAGCCACCATCGAGTGACGCAGGAGCGACCACCTGGTCGCGCCGAGCCCCGGTCCGGGCGATGCCGTCCCGGAGCGTCGGATCGCGGCGCCGAACCTGGGTTCGCGGGCAGGCGTCCTCCTGCCGTGCGTTGCAGGTATACGCTGGATGAATATTCCGGCCCAGCCGGTCGGGCGGATGCGGGGCGGACGCCGGTCGCCGCACCTGGAGCCGAGGTGCCGCCGCTCGCCCCGGAGCGAGCGGTGTCGGAGGGGCGACCGGGCAT
>CAZTUO010000449.1:0-2430 GCA_964616355.1 uncultured Nitrospira sp. | reverse complement strand
CCATGCGGCCCAGCCATCCGCCCCCCCAAATCCAGTGGGCGACGGGGCAGTAGACCAGGAGAGACCAGAGGGCGGCGAACAGAATCAGCGCGCCGAACCGCATCCGTTCCGCGAAGGCGCCGGTGATCAGCGCGGGCGTAATGGCCGCGAACATGAGCTGGAACACCATGAAGGCCTCATGGGGGATCGTCCGGCCGTACGTCGGGTACGGCTCCCCCCCAACACCGGAGAGCCCCGCCCAGTCCAGGCTGCCGATGACGCCGCCCTTGTCCGGGCCGAAGGCCAGGCTGTAGCCGACGAGAATCCACAGGACCGTGACAACGCAGAGGATGATGAAGCTCTGCATGATCGTCCCGAGCACGTTCTTGCTCCGGACGAGGCCGCCATAGAAGAGGGCGAGGCCGGGCACGACCATCGCCAGCACCAGGGCCGAGGAGGCCAGCACCCAGGCAGTGTCCCCGCTGTCGACGGCTTTGGCGGCTTGAACCGGCGGGGCCTCCTGGGCCAAGGCCGCGGCGGCCCACAGCCAGCCGAGGAGCCCGGCCCCGAGGCCCCCGATCCTGCGTCGCATCCTGTGCGCCACAACGTCCTCCTTTTGCGTCAGTTCTCGCCTCGGCTCGCGCCCCGCCACGGACGGAGCACCCCCTCCCTACCCATTCCGATAGCCGTTGGTGATCGGCATTCGCCGATCCTTGCCGAACGCGCGGTGCGTGATCTTGATCCCGATCGGGGCCTGCCGTCGCTTGTACTCGCTGCGGTCCACCAACGCGATCACGCGCGCGACCGTCTCCCGCGGGAACCCCAATTCCACGATCTCCTCCAGTGACCGGTCCTCCTCCACGTAGGCCTTCAGGATCGGATCCAGGATCGCGTAGGGTGGCAAGGAGTCCTCGTCCTTCTGGTCCGGCTTCAGCTCCGCCGTCGGCGGGCGCGCCAGGATGCGCTTCGGGATGACCGGGGCCGTCCCGAGACGGTTCCGCAGGCGGGCCAGCTCATACACCATTGTCTTAGGGACATCCTTGATCACGGCAAAGCCCCCCGCCATGTCGCCGTAAAGCGTGGCGTACCCCACGCTCAGCTCGCTCTTGTTGCCGGTGGTCAGCACCAGGTGCCCGAACTTGTTCGAGAACGCCATCAGCAGGTTGCCCCGGATCCGGGCCTGGAGGTTTTCCTCCGTGGTGTCGCTCGGTCGGTTCCGGAACGAAGGCGCCAGGGCGCGCAGGTAGGCCTTAAACAGGCCCGTGATGGACACCGTCCGGACCTCGATGCCCAGTCGGCGAGCCAGCTCTGCGACGTCCTCACGGCTTTCCCGGGAGGTGTACGGGGACGGCATGAAAAGGCCCAGAACATTCGCGGGGGCGAGCGCGTCGACCGCAATCACCGCCGTGAGCGCCGAGTCCACGCCGCCGCTGAGCCCGACGACGACCTGCCGGAACCCGTTCTTGCGCACGTAGTCGCGCACCCCCAAGACGAGCGCCCGGTAGACCTCTTCCAGCGAATCCAACGGCGGGGCCGTGGCCGGCACGAGCCGGGGCCGTCTGGGAGCTGGCGACGGCAGGGCCAGCTCGACCCGCTCGACCGCGACCGCCGACCGCCGGGACGGCCACCGCTTCCGGCCTGGCCCGAGCCGGCCGCGGGCCACGGCATCCAGGTTCAGATCCACAACCAGCAGGTCCTCCTCAAACGCCTTGCCCCGCAGGATGACCTCGCCGGTGTGATCCACCACGCGGCTGTTGCCGTCGAAGACCAGCTCGTCCTGCCCGCCGACGGTGTTCGTGTAGGTGACGACCACCCCGTTCTCGCGCGCCCGCGTCGCGAGCAGTTCCTCGCGCAGGCGGCTCTTGCCGATGTGGAAGGGTGAGGCGTTGATATTGACGATGACCTCGGCGCCCGCCGCCGCCTGGAGCCGGGTCGGCCCTTCCGGGACCCAGATGTCCTCGCAAATGTTGACCGCCACGGCCGTGCCGCGCAGCGTGAGAATCGCGAGCCGCCGGCCCGGGTGGAAGTACCGGCTCTCGTCGAACACACCGTAGTTGGGGAGATACCACTTCCAGTAGGTGGCGACGAGCCGTCGGTCGCAGATCACCGCGGCCGCATTGTAGAGGGCATGCCGCCCCGCTGGCACGACGGCTGGATGGCCTGGCTCCGGCTCAGCCTCACCCCCCTCACCTACGTAGCCGACCACGGCGACGAGTCCGCGACAGTGGCGAGTCACCTCAGCGAGCGCGCGCCGATTCTCCTCCACGAACTGGGGCTTCAGCAGGAGATCTTCCGGGGGATACCCGGTGATAGCCAGCTCCGGAAAGGCCACCAGCTCGGCCCCGGCCAGACGGGCCTCCCGGAGCCAGCGGGTGATCGCCCGGACGTTGCCCGCCAAGTCCCCGACCGTCGGATTCATCTGGACCAACGCGACCCGCAGTCGGCGCATCG
>CAZTUO010000448.1:0-2436 GCA_964616355.1 uncultured Nitrospira sp. | reverse complement strand
GATCGCGTCGAGGTCGGTGGGATATGACACGGGTAGTCGGTGAAGGCGAACTGCTCGCCCCCACGCTGGTGCCGCTCCCGCCGCCCGCGGAACGTGTACTCCAGCCCCACTTGCGGCGAGAGCATGTTGCCCTTCACGGTAGTCCCATCGTCCAGCACCCCGATCAGGAAGTTCGCCTGGTGGAACTTGATGGCCGATAGGACGCCCTGGAGTTGTTCGTGGCCGTCGCGCATAACCCCCCTTCCGAGTTCCCTGGCAGCCGATTCGGTTGCTCCGCCGAACGAATGGGCCCTGGGGCCACCAGCTCAGAAAGGCAGGTCTTCCTCGCTGTCATCCTCCACGCTGCCGGTGTTCTTAGCCTTCGGTGACGCCGTCGGGGGCGCACCGTCGGCGCGGTCGTAGCCGGCGAAGGGGACTACGTTGCGCTGCTTCGTGTTGCCCTCGTAGTCTTCGTACTCCTCGGTCTCGACCGTCACGTAGCAGCTCCGCCCCTTGATCAGGCTGGGCATGAGGTCGAGTTCCCCGGAGACGTCGAGCCCAAGACGGGAGCAGATCAGCTTCACCCGCTTGAGCGCCGCGTCGCTGAAGACCAGGTTGTCGAAGATGTAGCGCCCCCGATGCGGGCCGGACTCGACCACGAAGCGGAGCTTCCACATCTCGTCGCCGTACTGGGTCGCCGCTTCCTCCACCTCCGCCAGGCGGCAGAGGTATCGGCCGTCCGGCAGCGGCGAGAAGTCCTGGACGTCGTCCACGCGATTGAAATCAATCCTGGGCATGGTTATCTCTCCTGAACTGAAGTTGCGGCCCCGCCTCTGGAGGCGGAAGCCGATCGAAACTTGTCGAGGATGATGCGCGCGTTCTCCTCGGTGAGTTCATCGAGGCTCTCGGCCCCGTAGGCGGCGAGCCGCCGAGCTACTTGCTCCGGCGTAATCCCGAAGTGCGCGATCTCGTCGCGAATCTGCCGCTTCTGCTCCTCGCTGGCGAACAGTGTGGGCCGTGCCTTGCGGGCCAGCGTTTTCTTCCCGAAGACCTCCTCCAAGCGCGCGAACGAGCACTCAAATTCGCCGGGCGGGAGCCGATTGGAGCGATCCTTGAGGCACTCACCCAGGAACCGGCCCTTATCATCGCGGTAAAGCCGCACAATCGTGTCGAACAGATACGGCAGCGACTTCTCGCCGTCAAAGGTCTCCCCGATGGCCTTCATGAACGCCCCGTCGGCGTACTGGACCTTCTGCCGGGCGGTGACAATCACGTTCATGTCCAGCGCGATGAGCTTGCGAATGAGGTCCTTGAACTCCGCCTTGACCGTCATCCAGTCGCGCGGCTGGAGGTCGTAGAACTCGAACTTGTAGCCCTTGGAGCCCTTGTTCCGGCGCAGGAAGATGTCCGACCATTTCTTTTGCAGGGCGTCCCAGTAGACCGTGATCGGGTCGATGACGAGCGTCCGGTAGGAGTGCGGGTGCGTGAGCAGCCACTCGACTGCCCCCATCACCTCGTCCGCTGTCGAGGCTCGCAGGACGTCGAAGTCGAACGATTCTCCATAAAGGTCGGTTCCGCCCTCGAGATCGATGACCACGGGCTTGGGGAACTGTAGCGCTAGCGTCGTCTTGCCTACGCCGGAATCACCCCAGAGGAACAGCTTGAGCCGCCGATCGAGCGACCGCGCCTTCTGGAAAGGCGATTGGGCTTGTTGCTTCTTGGAGAAGTCCACATGAATGGGCTTCCCCTGGTTCGCCGCAACCACGCCGTCGGGCGCTTCCGCTTGCGGCGCGGGCGTGGCCTGCAGCTCATCAGGCAGCGTCACGTTCGTCTTCACGATTTCACCTCCCGTTTTTCCGCCCCATGCAGCGGTCCCAAAAGCCACAAAAACGCGGGCTACAGTGCCAGCCGTTCGGATTGGGGTAGAAGACCCTTGAGGCAATGGCCCTGCCGACCTGCTCGATCAAGCCGAGCAGCCACCGGCAGTCGCCGTTCGTGCGCCTGGTGTGGAGCTGGATCGGCCTGGGGTTGTTGCTCTTGACGATGGCGTCCATGCGCAATCCGGGCTCGGTGCGGCCGTACGTGGTGCGGTAACCCAGCGCGTAGGCCGTGAACTGGAGATCCTTGTCGAGATCCTCTTGGCGCGGGGCCTTGCCATAGGCCTTGTTGTCGGCGATGGTCCCATCCCGCTCGACGAGGTCCCACACTCCGACCAGTTCGAAGGGGAAGTCCTCGCCCAAGTCCACCGTGAAGCGTTTCTCAACCAGAAGTGGCCGCACCGCCGGCGCGATGGTTTTGTGGTGCGCAGCGACAATGGCGGTTCCCTGGTCCTTGAGCTTGCCGGGCTTCTCGCCCGGCTCGAAGGCGACCTCTTCACTTGCGAGCGCCGCGTCGAAATGGCTCGCGAAGAACTCTTGCATTTCGCCCAGAGCCAGGTCGCGGTCGGAGTGGATCTTC
>CAZTUO010000447.1:958-2449 GCA_964616355.1 uncultured Nitrospira sp. | reverse complement strand
CCGCGGAAGACCGAAGTCGAGGGAGGACGAGGCCATGAGGCGGACCGGATCCTGCACGCGCTCGCCGCTTGTCGCGGTGGTCGCCCTCTCCAGCCTGGCCGGCTGCGCCGCGCCGGCCTCCCAGACCCTGGTGGATCTCACCTACCCCTTCGATGAGCACACGATCTACTGGCCGACGCAGAAGCCTTTCCACAGGGAGAAAACGGCCTGGGGCACGACCCCGGGCGGATTCTGGTACGCCTCTGCCGACTTCGCCGCCTCCGAGCACGGCGGCACCCACATTGACGCCCCGATCCATTTCGGCGCGGGGCGGCAGAGCGTGGACGAAATCCCGCTCGAGCGGCTGGTCGGCCCCGCCGTGGTGATTGACGTCGCCGCGAAATGCGAGGCGAACCCCGATTACGAGCTGACCGTGGCGGACATCACGGCCTGGGAAGCGCGCCACGGCCGCATCGAGCCGGGCGCCTTGGTCCTGGTGTACACTGGCTGGGGGCGGCGCTGGCCGGACCCGCAGCGATACCTGGGCACGGCCACACCAGGCGACGCGCACAGCCTGCATTTTCCCGGGATGGGCCGCGAGGCGGCAGCTTTCCTGGTCGTGCACCGCAGGGTCCGCGGCGTTGGCATTGACACGGCCAGCATTGACCCCGGCCGGTCGCGCGATTTTCAGACGCACCGGGTGTTGAACGAGGCCAACGTGTACGCGCTCGAAAACGTGGCGGCGCTCGACCGTCTGCCGCCCCGGGGCGCGACGGTCTATGCGCTGCCGATCAAGATCAAGGGGGGCACCGGCGGGCCGGTTCGTATCCTGGCGGTGCTGCCGTGAGGTCGCACGCCTTTCGGCCGGCCCCGTCCTCCGGGTACAATACCGACGACGCGTCCGGAGCCTTGCAACGCGAACCACGCCGATGAGCCAGGGAAAGCGACGCAGAAGCCGGGGAACAGGCCGGCGGCTGCACCTGACGCTGGTCAGGGACCAGTACACGCTCTGTTATGGTCTGCGACTGGACAAGGGGACCGCGCCCGAGCGGCTGCACTCGCACGTTCCGGTCCTGCTGCCGGACGGGTCGGTCGGCAGCATGGCCCTGCATGTAATCAACGGCACCCCGGAGGAGATCAAGGCGCAGTTGCTGGCGAGCGTGGACGCGTTTTTCGAGATTTACGCCAAGTCCTGAGCGGACCCCGAAGCACAGCCGTCGGGTGTCTTCACGACCGGTCTGGCTCGGAGCCCGGATCCGTCACATCCGGCGGATACGGGTAGAGCCGCTGCAGTCGCTCGATGAGGGGGAGCGCCTGCGGGCTGCTGGGCCGCGTCGGCTCGGCGGGAGGCTGATCCCAGGTCAGGACGGAGATGCCCGCCTCGGTGAAGGTCTCCCGAATCGTCGCCACCATCGCCTCGAGGGTCAGCTCGGTGCCGCCACGGAGGTCCAACACCCGTGCCTCCGGGCTGCTCGGAGGCGGCTCGTCGTGGAGCAACGCCCAACAGCGGTC
>CAZTUO010000447.1:0-931 GCA_964616355.1 uncultured Nitrospira sp. | reverse complement strand
CACAGCCTCCGGCACGTTCAGGGACGGCAGCCCCGAGGTGCAGAGGGCGGCGACAAACAGGACGAACTGCAGGTCCGGCATGCCTGGCCGGTGGAGATCCAGCGACTGCATGGCCCGTGCTTAGCAGACTGGGCCGATCCAGTCAATCGGATACGCGCATGGGTGGACTGGCCAGGAGCCGCACCCGCGGCGCTGAACAGGAGGGGCATTAAGGAGGACGAGGGGACCATGGTGACCATCACGCTGATGGGACAGCTTCAGACCGCCGACGGCGAGCGGGACTTTGCCTGCCGGATCACCGAGCCGCTCACGGTGCGCCAGCTCATCCAGCGCCAGGGCGACGCCCTCCGGGACGTCCTCCAGCTCATGCGGGAGAAGAAAGTGCTCGTCACCGTCAACAAGCGGATCGCCAGCGAAGACACGAAGGTCTACGACGGCGACGCGATCAAGCTGGTCGCGCACGACGGGATGGGCGGCACCGGGTTGGCCCCCAGCCATGCCTGACGCGCTGGGAGGCCGCGGGGGACGGCCACGGGCCTTAACACAAGGGCCGGCCCTCCGCTTTGGAGAGCCGGCCCTTGGCTCCAACCCGACACTTGCTGGGTGATGAGCGTTAGAAGAGCAGCACCGCGCCTCTCACGGGTGGGAATGCACTCGGGTCACTTCTTGCCGAGGATGGCATCCTTGGCCGCTTTCGCCACGCGGAACTTGACGACCCGCTTCGCGGGAATCTTGATCGCCTCCCCGGTTTGCGGATTGCGACCCATGCGCGCCTTGCGGTTCGCCAGCACCAGCTTGCCGATCCCCGGGACCACGAAGGTGTTCTTGGCTTCCTTGTAGGCCAGTGCAGAGAGATCGTCCAGGATCTGCGTGGCCGTCTTCTTCGCGATGCCCGCGCGATCGGCCAAATGAGCAGCAATCTGCGACTTAG
>CAZTUO010000446.1:0-2464 GCA_964616355.1 uncultured Nitrospira sp. | reverse complement strand
TCGAGGAACTGGACAAAGGGAGCGCCCTCGGGGAAGCACCGCCAGCGGTCATCTGGAAGGAGGACGCACGCCACACCGTCGGCATTGACGTGAAACTCGGGTTTCCAGGGGATCTGACCGCCCACCTCGCGGACAATCGGCAGACTCTCCGGATAGTCGGGGGGAAGCTCGATCGACACCTGGTACCGGTCGAGCACACGCCCCTCCGGCGAGCGCACGGGGAACGTCCCCCGGACCGTGGCGGTGCCGTCAGGCTCGATGAAGAGATGAAGGCTCGGGTAGCGGGCGCGGAGGTCGGTGCGGATCTCCTCGACGAGCTCCGGATTCCCCTGGTGCCACGCCTTTCTCATGCATCGGGGAGCCAGGGCTTCGTCGGGTTCGCGACGTGGACTGCGGCTGCCTTCAGCGCCGCTCTGCGGCTCCCCTCGTCGTCGCGCTCGACCGGGCCGAAGACCGCCTCCCACCCGGAACTCTCGATAACCGACAGCGTCGTGGCGGCCACGCTCGACAGACGGTGGCGAACCTGGTCCAGGACGGGCTTCAGATCGTTGCCGCTCGGGTTGGCCGGATCCTCGACGGCGAGACTGTCCGCGTGGTCGCGGAGCTCGGTCCAGACGTGCTCGAGCTGCTCCGCGAGGCCGGCGGTCTTCCTTTCCTTCAGGAGCTTGACCACGAGCAGCTCCAGCACAAAGGTCTTGGCGCCGATCCCATTGCGGACGTTCCAGAGCTTCATCAGGCGGATCGCCCGCCGCACGCCGCTGTCGCGGATGTGATCGATGTGGACCTGGAGATTGGTCTTCAGGCGCTCCTTGTTGCCAGTCGTGCGGTGCAGGAAGACGTCGTCTCCGTCGTCGCTCGTAAATCGGCCCGGGACGACGTCGATGTGCAGGTCCTGGGCGAACCCCTTCGCTTCCCTGGTCGAGGGGTCCTTCACCCGCAAGGCGGAGGTCTTCCGCTCGACCTCATACTTCTCGCCCAGGGCCACGGCGACGCTCTCGTAGATCTCCTCCAGCGTGTTCCTCGCCTCCGTCCCGTCGTGGGGGAAGTAGCACGTCATGTCGCCGTCGTAGGCCTCGCGGATCATCGTCCTCTTGGCCATCGAGCCGCCCCAGCGGATCGATGGGCCGGACTTCGAGAAGCGGCCGCGCAGGAGGTCCTCGATCTCTCGCCGTCGCCTGCGAAGCTCCACGAGTTCCGGATCGTCGTCGGCGAAGGTCTGCTGGTCCAGAATTTTCGCCAGGTAGTCATTCGCGTTCATGGTTGTTCACCTCCAGGGCCGGAGCGAAGCCCCCGGCCCGCTTGTCGAAGTCGTAGACGAGCACGGCGGGATCTCGCTTCGCCATGAGGTCCCGCCCGATGGCGACCGCCACCGGTGCCGGCACAGCGGGAAGCAGGTGGAGCCGTTCGAGCCCCGCATGGGACGCGACGATGCTGCGCGTGGTGCGCAGGAATACGTCCCGGAAGGCCCGGAGGGACTCCTCCCGGTTCAGGAAGCGCGGTGTCGGCTGGAGGCCGGCGAGCGTGATCTCGTACACGGAGAAGCGGCCGTCGATGTCGGCGGGGAGGTCGTCCTCGCGGATCCGGCCGCTCAGGGAGAGCACGAGGGCCACGGAGGCTGGATCGGAGCCACGACGAACATTCCGGAACTCGTAGTTCACGACCTCCCCCTTGTCCCTCCACTTCCAGCTCTCGCTGTCCCGATGGCGCTGGTACAAAGTCAGCGGCACCTTGTCGCTGAGGCACGATCCGAGATAGACGAGCAGTGGGATGGGCCCCAGGGCGAAGACCGACACGTGGCGGACCGGGCCGTGCTCGAAAGTCTGCTCGTAGAGGTTCCGGGTCCTGGAGCGGATGGTTTCGGCTCCCGTCCGCCAGTAGTGCTCCGAAGCCTCATCCGGGATCATTGTCAGGTCGATGTGAACGACATCCCGGCCGCCGAGATACCGGGGAGCGACGGCCTCCTGCATCTCGGGGAGCGAGATCGAAACCGCCCTCCCACCTATCTTCGCCGTCAGGGCCACCGCGACCGTGTGGCGGTCCGGTCTCGTCTCGGTGAGCATGAAGACCCTGTCCTCGTGGGCCTTCTTATGCTTGCGGAGGACGGCGGCGGGCCACTGGCCGGGATCGTCGTCCACCAGCTTGTGGCACTGGGGGCAGAGGAGTATGAGGTTCGCGAGCGCGTGGACGGCCTTGCCGGCGCGCCGCTGGTCGCCGCGAGGACCCCGTTGGCTGAACGCCCAAATGTGCGCCATCTGGGCGAAGTTCCCTTCGGTCTTCGTGAGGTGGTGTTCGAGGAGGTACCGGTTGCAGCCGTCGAACTCGCAGCGCCCTCCCGCACGGACGAACAGGAACAGCCTGGTCCTCGCCGGCACCTGCCGGGCGCTCGGCTTGACCAGCACCCCTTCGCCTGCCCGCTTCCGGCGGGCCGTCATGTGTTGAAGCCCTCTCCAGTCCAGCCCAACAG
>CAZTUO010000445.1:0-2468 GCA_964616355.1 uncultured Nitrospira sp. | reverse complement strand
CGCGCCGACGACGGGGACGAGGTTGCCGGGGTGCCCCTTAGAGCGGAGTTATGGCTGCTGCCGAACCCTTGCGTCCCCCGCTCGGCGGGTGCTACGCTCTCCCGGCGTCCACTCCCGCGGGAAGGCCCCCGGGCTCGGGGCGACAGGCCTGGGCCGCTGAAGAGACGCTTTGGACTTCCTGGGATGCGTCAGAGGGGGAGCGGTTTCACACCCAGGAGGGATCTCGCGAATGGGGACACTGCTGGTTATTCTCGCCATCCTGGCGGCCCTAGTGGTGGCGATCATCGCCGTGTACAACGCGCTGGTCAGGCTCCAGGTGCAGTGCGACAACGCCTGGGCGGACATCGATGTTCAGCTCAAACGCCGCCACGACCTCATCCCCAACGTGGTCGAGACCGTCAAGGGCTATGCCGGCCACGAGCGCCAGACCCTGGAAGCGGTGGTGAATGCTCGCCATCGCGCCATGGCGGCTCAGGGTCCGGCCGCCAGGGCTGAGGCCGAGGGGACACTCACCCAGGCGTTGAGGGCACTCTTCGCCCTCGCCGAAGCCTATCCGCAGCTCCGCGCGGTCGAAAGCTTCAACCAGCTCCAGACGACCCTCAGCCAGATCGAAGAGGCGATCCAGAACGCCCGCCGCTACTACAACGCCGTCGTCCGTGACCTGAACACCAGGATTCGGCAGTTCCCCTCTAATGTGGTGGCGGGCATGTTCGCCTTCAAGCCGCGCGAGTTCTTCGAGGTCACCGCCCCCGCTGAGCGCGAGGTCCCGAGAGTTAGCTTCGAGCCCGGCGCCCGCTAACCGCCGGAGGGGATGGCCATGGGTCCCCGCGCGCTTCTCACGAGTGGGCTGCTCCTGGCCGTGGCCGCGTGGCCGACGAGCGTCCACGCCCGGTCGCTGGTCATCGAGAGCTTTGAAGCGCAGATCACCGTCGCCACCGACGGCACCATCGCGGTGACCGAGACAATCCGGCCGCGCTTCACCGGTGCCTGGAACGGCATCTACCGCATGATCCCGATCGAGTATCGCACCCCGCAGGGCTTCAACTTTACGCTCCGGCTTACCCCTAGGGGCATCAGCGACGAGGAGGGCCGGCCGCTGCGCTACCAGCAGAGCCGCGTGCGGCACTACCTGAGGTTCCAGATCTGGGTCCCCGGCGCCATCGATGCCACCCGCACCGTGGTGCTCCGCTACGTGGTTCGGAACGGCCTCAGGTTCTTTGAGGAGCACGACGAGCTGTACTGGAATGTCACGGGCGACGAGTGGGAGGTCCCTATTCTGGCCGCCAGCGCTCGGATCTCTCTGCCTCCGGGGGTGAGTGGTCTGCGCGCCGTGGCCTTTACCGGCGGCTACGGCTCGCGCGAGCAAGCGGCGAAGATCGAGCTGGGTGAGAACCATGTCACCGTCCAGACCCTGCGCGGGCTCAGCTTCCGCGAGGGGCTGACCGTCGCGGTGGCCTGGAACCGCGGTCTCGTCCACCGACCGGGCGTGCTGGCCCAGGCCGGTTTCTTTTTGCGCGACAACTGGTTGTTGGTGGCGCCGTTGCTAGCCTTCGTCATCATGTTCCGGCTCTGGTACACCCGGGGGCGCGATCCGCGACGCCGGCCCATCGCGGCTCAGTACGAGCCACCGGAGGGACTGACCCCGGCGGAGCTGGGGACGCTGATCGACAACTCGCCTGACATGCGTGACATCACCGCGACGATCGTCGATCTCGCGGTGCGGGGGTACCTGAGCATCGAAGAGAAGGAAGTACCGCACCGGCTGGGGCTCTGGTCCGCCAAAGAATACGTCTTCCACTGGCGGAAGAAGAATGGCGCGGAGTTACAGCCCCACGAGCGCGCGTTGCTCGAAGCCCTGTTCCGTGGCGGACGTGATTCGGTAAAGCTGTCAGATCTCCAGAACCAGTTCTACGAAAACCTCCCTGCCATCCGTGACCGCATCTTCGACCGGCTGATCCAGCGGCGCTACTACGCCCAGCGCCCTGACCAGGTCCAACGCGGGTACATCACCGCGAGCCTCCTGGTCGGCATTGCCTCAGTCTTCGGAGGCCTGTGGATCAGCGACTACCTGGATGTGGCCTGGGCCACGAGCCTCACGGCGGGCCTTCTCACGGCGGCCATCATCTTCGGGTTCGGGTGGTTCATGCCAGCCCGCACCGTGCGGGGCGCCCGCGCGCTGGAGGGCGTCCTGGGCTTCAGGGAGTTCCTCCACCGGGTCGAGGCCGACCGCCTCGAGCGGATGGTGAAGACGCCAGAGATGTTCGAAAGGTATCTACCGTACGCGATGGCGCTGGGAGTGGAGCGAAACTGGGCCAAGGCCTTCGAGGGGATCTACCGCCAACAGCCGGAGTGGTATCGGGGCGGGAGCTTTCAGGGCTTCAGTCCCGGTAACTTCACCAGCAGCCTTGGTCAGATGTCGAGGCAGGCCGGGTCGGTCCTGGCCTCGTCCCCGCGCGGGTCCGGGGGCT
>CAZTUO010000444.1:0-2490 GCA_964616355.1 uncultured Nitrospira sp. | reverse complement strand
GCCGCCGGCCGCGCCGCTGCCGGCGGTGGCAGCGCCCCCTCCGCCGTCGCCCGAGGTCCTGGCGGCGCAGCGAGCCCGCGAGCAGATGGCCCAATACCGGTTTCTGGGCTACCTGAGCCAGGACGGCGAAGACCTCGTGTTCCTACGGAAGGGGCAGGCCATCTATCTGCTGAAGGCGGGCGACATGCTGGAGGATCGCATTCAGGTCAAGACCATTGAGGCTACCTCCGTGAAGCTCCTGCACCTGCCGACGCGCGTGGAAGCCACGGTCCCGCTGACCACGGACGGTGCCCGCTCTTAAAATGGACGCACGGCTGCTGCGCAGCAGGTGCGCCCCCGCTTGATCCGCCCTCAAAGCAGGGGGTTCGCCGGGCGCGGGGCCAGCCTCCTCGAGGGGAGAATCCTCAGGTGACCATGCGGCGCGCGCGCCTGTCTGTGATAAGCTATGGTCTCGACTCCGTCGGAAGCCGGTCCTCTGCGGGGTCCTGTCAGGGTACCGCCCTCTGCCGGGAGACTGGCTGCTCGGACAGGGACAACGACCGCAGTCCCGCGCCATGGCCCAGACGCTGCCTCACACACTCGGTGGTCGGTACCACGTGCTGAAGGTCCTCCGGGAGGGACAGGGCATCGAGACCTTCCTGGGACGTGATCTCCAGCGGGGAACCGACGTCGTCATCAAAGCGGCCGCCGCGGCCGCCCTGACCGCCGCGACCCTCCGGCGGCTGGAGTGCGAGACGGAGGCGCTGCGGGAGCTGGCGACCGGGTGTCTCGCTCCGCCGCTGCTGGTGGCCTCCGAAGCCGGGCGTGTCTACGTCGTCACCTCCTTCGTCCCTGGCGTGAGCCTCCGCACGAGACTGGCCTGCGGGCCCCTGCCGGTGCGGGAGGCGATCACGGTCGGGTGCTGCCTCATGGACGCCCTCCGCACGGCCCACTCCCACGGCGTCCTCCACCTTCACATCAAGCCGGCCGACCTCATCCTGGACCGCGCCTCGTCGCCGCGGCAGGCCACCTTGGTTGATTTCGGACTGGCCCGCGGCCGCCCACTCGACCCATTCCTCGAGAGCGAGTCCCGAGAGACAGCGGTGTATGCCTCCCCCGAGCAGGCCGGTGCGCTGGCTCATCAGGTGGACCAGCGCGCCGACCTCTATTCCGCCGGCATCCTCCTGTTTGAATGTCTCGCCGGGCATCCTCCCTTTCAGGGCCAGACGGTCGGGGAGCTCCTCCGGCAGCACGTCACCACGCCACCTCCCTCCTTGCGCGCCCTGGGCCAGCCGATCCCTCGCGCGATGGACGAGATCGTCCAGCGCCTGTTGCGGAAAGACCCGCAGGACCGATACCAGACCGCCGCCGCCGCGCTGGCCGACCTGGCGGAACTGGCCCGTGCCTGGGACCGGGGAAACCCGAATGCCGAGATCGTCGTCGGCGCGCGGGACCGGCGCCGGACCCTGACCGCGCCCGCCTTCGTCGGGCGGGCTAAGGAGCTCGCTGCCTTGCTCGCCGAGTTCCAGCGCGCCCGGCAGGGACACGGCCGCTTGGTCGTGATCGAAGGAGAATCCGGCAGCGGGAAGAGCTGCCTGTTGGAGGAACTCGCCCACCTCGCGGCATGCGACGGGGCCCGCCTCCTGCGCGGTCAGGGGGTGGCCCAGTCGGCCCAGCGGCCCTTCCAGGTGCTCGACGACGTGGTGTCGGCCTTGCGGGCCGCCGCGCAAGCCGAGCGCTCCCTCGTGGTCGCCCTGCGGGACCGCCTGCCGGACCGGGCAGCCAGGGCGGCCGCGTGCACGGCGATGCCCCAGCTCGCCGAAGTCCTGCGACCAGGCCCGAGCGACACCCTGGGCCCCGAGGCCTACGGCGAGACGCGAAGTCTGTCCGCCCTCACGCAGGTGCTGGACGCCGTCGGGACGCCGGACCAGGTCGCCGTCGTGCTGCTGGACGACTGCCAGTGGGCCGACGAGCAGACGGTGAAGCTGCTGAAGGCTTGGCAACGCCGCCGCATCCGCGGCGGAGGCGCCGACTGCCATGTCCTCATCGTGGTCGCCTTCCGCCCCGAGGAAGTGCCCGCCGGGCACGCCCTGCGCAGCCTTTCCGCCTCCCTGCATCTCCGGCTCGAGCCCTTCGGGGCCGACGCGATCCGGGGATTGGTGGAGTCCATGGCCGGACCCGTTCCGGACGAGGCGCTCGCCGTGGTCTCGCGCGTCTCCGGCGGAAGTCCCTTCATGGCCATGGCGATCCTGCGTGGATTGGTGGAGACCGGCGCGCTGGTCGCCGAGCCAGACCCGGTCGCGCGGGAGCCGCAGGAACCCGTGTGGCGCATGAAGCCGCTCGCGCTCACCGACGTGCAATCGTCGCGGATGGCCGCGGCGTTCCTCACGCACCGGCTCGACCTGCTGCCCGCCGAGACCTTGTACCTGCTCTCGGTCGGCGCGGTCCTCGGCAAGACCTTCGATCTCCCCCTCGCTGCCGCGCTCGCCGGGCACCAGCCAGAAGACGCGA
>CAZTUO010000443.1:0-2531 GCA_964616355.1 uncultured Nitrospira sp. | reverse complement strand
CGCGCGCTCCGTCTCTGTTCTCTACCAACGGTGGGCCGTGGCACCGGTATTCCATACCTCACCCGACCTCCGCTCTCGCTCAACTGACGAGACTCACCCGGTTCGAATTGGTAACCCAGGGCTACAATAGCCTGCCGTGATGAATTGTCAACTGTACATACGGGAGCGCCCGCGCTGCCCCGGATGGCGCGTCGGTCGTCTATCGCTGAGCGCCATCAATTTTGGGGAGCGCTTGGACGCCGCTCGGGCAGAACGTTTGCTGAACGTGCCCGTGTACAGCGAAGCGCCGCTTCCCCGCTGCCTCGGAAGCGTTGCGAATGTCCCACACGGTTTGGGAGCAAGGATGCGTACCCCTGCGACGCGGTAAGCCTTCGCTATGCTTTCATCGTCCGTCGTGATCCGCGCCCAGACATGTGAATTCACGAACGATGCACCGTTGTGCCTTCCATTACTCGGCGAATTTTGCGCACTGCCACCCGTCAATCCCTCATCACGTGCCGTCGGCACCTGATCACAACGAGTTCCTAGTCGAGAAAATCGGCACGATCCTGATCATTTTATGCGCACTCCGGTGATGGGACACTTATCGTGTCCCCGAATTGGAATCGTTCATCAAAATATTCCTGTGTCACCATTGATCCTTTCCTCCTACCTATGACCATTGTCAAAGGAGATCGGTTGCTCTATGATGCAAACACGTGACCTTCCGGCAACCCGATTCGTCTATTCGAAATCGGTGAAGAGGAGAGGGCCGTGTCCGCAGAGTGGATCACCGTCATCGCTTTCATCGCCGGGGGACTGGTCTCCTGGTCGGTCCGCAGCCTGGTGGCACGATCCGCCATCATGGGTCTGCAATCACGACTGGTTGCTGCAGAAAACGACCTTAGGGAAGAATCCGCGCGACGCGCTGCTGCAGAGGCACATGTAGCGCGTTTGCCAGGACTTGAGGCGAAACTCATCGACAGTGAACGCAAACTTTCCGAGGCCCATGCAAGGCTCGCAGGGCTCGAAACGCAGCTGACCGAGGAGCGCAAGGCGGCGGCTGAGAAGCTCGCGCTCTTGGATGACGCCCAGCGCAAACTCTCCGACGCCTTCAAAGCTCTCTGCGCAGAAGCGCTACAACACAACAACCAGTCCTTCCTTAGTCTCGCCACCGCCTCCCTTTCAAAGTTTCAGGAAAGCGCCAAACGCGAACTGGAAGCACGCCAGAGTGCTGTAGATGGATTGGTACGTCCCCTGCGTGAATCACTAGAAAAGGTGGATGGCAAACTAGGCGAGATCGAGAAGGCCCGCGTGTCCGCCTACTCAGCCCTCCACGAGCAGTTGAAGAGCCTCGTAGAAACCCACCTACCGATGCTCCATGCAGAGACGGCTAAGCTTGTCAACGCCCTGCGTCTGCCTACTGTGCGAGGCCGCTGGGGGGAAATTCAATTGAAGCGCGTAGTGGAAATGGCCGGCATGGTGGATCACTGCGACTTCGTGGAGCAAGTGTCTCGCAGCACCGAGGATGGGCGACTTCGCCCAGACTTGGTCGTGAAACTCCCTGGCGGCAAGCACATCGTCGTTGACGCAAAGGCGCCCGTGGAGGCGTACCTCCAAGCAGTCGAAGCAGCGGATGACGACATGCGACAGAGATGCCTTGCCGATCATGCCCGCCAGGTGCGTGATCACGTAACTGCTCTAAGCCGCAAGGCCTACTGGGAGCAGTTCAACCCTACGCCGGAATTCGTCGTACTGTTTCTTCCTGGGGAAACTTTCTTCTCAGCAGCCCTCCAGCATGATCCAAGTTTGATCGAGTTCGGGGTTCAAGCGCGTGTGATCATTGCAGCTCCGACCACACTCATCGCGTTGTTGCGCGCGGTTGCCTATGGCTGGCGCCAAGAGGAACTAGCCCAAAACGCTCAGGAAGTCGCCGAACTTGGCAAGCAGCTCTATGAACGGATTGCGAAACTTGCCGAGCACTGGACGAACGTTGGCGACCGGTTGGGGAAAGCGGTCGATGCGTACAATCACGCCACTGCCTCCTTGGAAACGCGCGTTTTGGTCTCAGCGCGCCGGCTCCGGGATCTCAAAGCTGCACCAGAAGGCACTACCATCGAAGCGATTCAACCTATTGATCGAACGCCACGTGCGCTCCAGGCGCCGGAACTCTCGCCTGTAGAAGTGAGAACATGACGAATGGCAGACATTTTTACATTCGCAATGCGCGGTGGATGCGGCCGCCGCACGTGCTGAGTATAATACCAACAGGGGACCCACAAGACACGCAGCGACTTTTGATTTTCGTTCCGTCGTGGTCATCGTCAATATGTCTTCAAGAGAGCAGGTCGGTCTGTCTCTTTTGCAATGCTCGTCAGATAATCATTCATGCCTCGGCACCATCGCCGAGCACTTCGTCAGTTCGCAGACCAGGGAATCAATGACGCGGGCCGTACTCTCGACGGCGCCAGAGCGTTCGAGGCACCCACTGAAAGTTGCTCGGTTGGCTGCACTAGGTACCGCGGTCTACTCTCCGAGCAGCATCGTTCACG
>CAZTUO010000442.1:0-2539 GCA_964616355.1 uncultured Nitrospira sp. | reverse complement strand
CCGGACTTTAAGATGGAGAAGTGGGTGCTGGATCGCCGGCTCGAGCAGCTCAGGGCGGAGGGGGTCGTGTTCCGGCCGAACGTGCACGTGGGCGTGGACCTCGCGGCGGACGAGCTGCGGCGCGAGTTCGACGCGATCTGCCTCGCGACGGGTGCCGAGCAGGCGCGCGAGCTGCCCGTCCATCGACTCGATCTCGGTCTGCACGCGCGCGAGCTGCCCGTCCCCGGGCGCGAGCTCAAGGGCATCCACTTCGCGATGGAGTACCTCACCCAGCAGAACAAGCGGAACGCCGGCGACGTGCTCGCCGAGGAGCCGATCACCGCCAAGGGCAAGCGCGTCGTCATCATCGGGGGCGGCGACACTGGCTCCGACTGCCTCGGCACCGCGCACCGGCAGGGCTGCGTGGAGGTCCACCAGTTCGAGCTGCTGCCCGAGCCGCCGCCGCACCGGGCCCCTTCGACCCCCTGGCCCCTCTGGCCGATGCAGCTCCGGACTTCGCACGCACACGAGGAGGGCTGCGACCGGCAGTGGAGCGTCTCGACGACTGCCTTCAGCGGCCGGAACGGCCACGTCACCAAGCTGCACGCGCAGCGGGTAACCTTCGAGCACGGGAAGTTCATCCCGATCCCGAACAGCGAGTTCGAGCTGGAGGTGGACCTCGTGCTGCTCGCGATGGGGTTCCTCGGGCCGGTGAAGACGCCGCTCCTCGACAGCCTGGGGGTGCAGTACGACGCGCGTGGCAACGTCGCCGTGGACGAGTCCTTCATGACCAACGTCGAGGGGGTCTTCGCCGGCGGGGACGTGAAGCGCGGCGCCTCGCTCATCGTCTGGGCGATCGCCGAAGGCCGCAAGATGGCCGCGGCGGTGGACAAGTACCTCCAGGCCGGCCGGTCAGCCAAGGCGGCAGTGCGATGACGAAAAAAGAAGCCCACGAATATCTCAGGCGCTGGCGCTTGGTCAATAAAGCGCTCGACGAGGAGTTGCGGTGCACGCCCATCGACGTGAAGTTCCAAAAGCTGGATGCCGCATATCGGATGGCAGTAGGGTTGGGATTTCTGCAGCGAATGAAGGCCGAAAAGCGCAAATCCGAGAACGAGGTCAGGCGCCGGTGGCTTCGACTGAAAGCAGCCAAACCATAGAGCCTCCCTCTCTTGTCTCTCTCGTTCCCGCCATCCGCGCGCTCTGCAACCTGCTCAACGCTTCCCGGACGCCAGGCATGATCATCGGTGCCGTCGCGGCCAGCCTTCGCGGACAGGCTCGCGCGACCGAGGACGTGGACGTGTCAGTAATCCTTGACGAAGCCAAGCTTGACCGCTTCCTGGAGCTGGCCTGTGCCGAGGGCCTCAGGCCACGAAGGCCTGATGCCATTGCTTTCGCCAGGAGAAGCGCCGTCCTGCTGCTCGAGCACGAGCCGACCAGGGTCGGCGTGGACGTCACAATCGGTCGTCTTCCCTTCGAGCGAGAGGCTGTCGCCAGAGCCGAGGATGTCGTGATCCAAGACATACGGATTCCCGTCGCAACGCCGGAAGACTTGGTGATCATGAAGGCTGTCGCCCACCGCCCTCATGACCTTGAGGACATCCGCGCGATCGTCGTTGCCAATCCCAGGCTCGACGCCGCACGCATTCGCGCCGCCGTGGGTGAATTCGCCCGAACCCTGGACATGCCGGAGCTCTGGACCGATATTCAGCCGCTACTCGCGCGAGCGAAGAAGCCTCGCAAAACTGCACGCAGAAAGAAGAAGTGATTCGCCGAATCGGATTAGCAGAACGGCGACCGGCCCCGTTGTTGGCTTCCGGTCTGGCAGCTTCCCGCCATGGCGCTGCGCTCGCCAAGCCTCCCGTCCAGCCGAGACTCAGGCAACAAGAGCAGAACGGCACCTGGCACCCTCTCGGCTCTCCCAATCTTCTGCAATCTCTCGCGCCCGCCAGTCCGGGCGAGTCCGCGCTGAATCCAGGCATGCCCCGGCAAGTTGAAACAAAGCTCCACAAAAAGTAGCCTGTGCTCGTCACTCGATTTCGAACGCGCCCGCGTCCGGAACTCTGCGGTTGCGGTCGTGGAGGTCAACCGGCCGGAGAGGGGAACGCATGAGCGAGCGTATCCAACAGCTTTTGAAGGAGCTCAAGGAGCATCTTGGGCGTCTCTATGGAGCGAGGCTGAAGGGAGTGTATCTCTTCGGTTCCTATGCCCGCGGCGAGGCCGACGAAGCATCGGATCTGGATGTGTTGATCGTCCTAGATCGCGTGGACAACTACTCGCAGGAGATCGATCGGACCGGCGAAATGGTTTCGGCACTGTCGTTGCAATCCGGGGTGACGATCAGCCGGGTGTTTGCCTCGGAGCAACGTTGGCGGACGGATCAGACGAATTTCTTCCTCAATGTCCGGGAGGAAGCGGTCCCTGCATGAAAGAGGAGGCTTGTAAGTTTCTGGAGAAGGCGGAGCGCACCTTGCGGGCCGAGGAAAGCCTTCTGCGCGAAGGGGACTACGAGTCCGCTGCGGGGCGCTGCTACTATGCAATGTTGCACGCGGCCCAAGCA
>CAZTUO010000441.1:0-2547 GCA_964616355.1 uncultured Nitrospira sp. | reverse complement strand
GAACGCCGGCAACAGATGTGCGCGATGAGGGGGAGCGGGACCGGATCGGCCGGGCGACGGTCACGCTGTTGGCGAGTTCCGCCGGCGAGATTCGGACGCAGCGGCCGCTGGGAGAGGAAGTTGCGGAGCAGGTCAAGCAAGCGGTGGAAGCGGCGGGCCGGTGGGGTGTGCTGCTGCCGGTGGCGGTGCCTACGCCGAATGGGACGGCGGTGATAGCGGTCACGATTCGAAAGTGTTGGTTCAAGAACTACAACTGGCTCTGGCCGCTTGTGCCGACCTGGGGTGAGCTGGAGTTGGCGCTGGAGGGTGAGGATCCGTCGGGGCGGCGGCGTGAGCGCATCGTGAGCGGGGATGGGTGGTCACGGTGCCCCTCGGGGTCGTGCGGGTTCGGACCGCTGTGAGACGTGCGATGACGGCAGTGGCGCATCAGAGACATTAGTTGAGCGCCAGCGAGGCATTTCGCCGCGTTGTCGTCGCATGGATGGACCGGGCTGCGCACGCAAGAGTGCCGACAGCGGAGGGCCCCCAGGGACGAACGGGGGCATCGAGTGAGGGGGCTGAACCAAGTCGGTCTGTGGATCAGGCGGCGAGCGCACGGGAGGTTCGGGCTGAGCCAGCACCCGTGGCGGCCTCTGAGGCGAGCCGGCTGCCCTTGCCGCGCGAGGGGATTCAGCTCCAGCTTCTCCACGACCGGCCGGCTGTGCTCCCCCTCCGTGCGCGGCAGCAGCACCGCAAACTCATCCCCGCCCACGCGCGCCACCAGGTCACGCTCCCGCAGCGACGAGCGCAGCACCACGCCCACCTGCTGGAGCGCCAGGTCGCCCGCCTCGTGCCCGTCGCGGTCGTTGATCAGCTTGAACGCGTTGATGTCCATGATCATGACCCTCACGGCCCAGAGCGAGCTGGGCAACGCGGTCGTCGAGGTACCGGCTCGGTATGCCGGGCGCGCCAGGACAGCCAAGTTCAACCCGGTCGTTCTGTTGGAGGGCATCGAGGCCGAGGAGAGCTTCGACGGCAGCTGGCAGCAGACGGGTGCGCGGACCCCGTTGGGGCTGAGCGGTGCCGAGGATCGCGTGGGGTGCCTGATCATGCCGCTGATCTGAGGCGTCAGGGTGCGACACGCCCGGCTGAGATTCCGTGCCGGCCGGGTCTTTCTCTTCACCAGAGGTGGAGGACAACGATGCGTGTGTCTGCACTCAGCCGAATGGTCACCCATCTGGCCCTGCTCGTCGCGTGCTGGGTTCTGGCTGGTCTTGAGAGCGGCTGCACGGCCGTGAGCACGATCAACGAACCGCCGAAGAAGGACCTGTCGTTGTTGACGCCCGGCGTCCATCGCGACCTGGTGCGCGCCGAGTTCGCCCCTGGCGACGGCAAAGGCGCCGTCACGTCGAGCGGGCCTGATTACGACGTGTTGCGGTTCCCGCCGGGGTCCACCGGCTGGAAATATCTGCGCGGGGTCATCTATGGCGTGGCGGACTTCATGACCCTCGGGCTGGCCGAGCTGCTGATCAGCCCCTTTGAGCGAGAGATCGTGGTCGGAGACGATCGGATTGTCCGGGTCACGTACGATGCCCAGCAACGGGTCGTGTCCGTCGTCGACCTCAAGGCCACGCCGGGGACGCAGGAACCGGACGCGGCCCCGGGCGCGGCCATGTCCCGGCCACCGTCGCGTTCCCCCGCCAAGACGGGGGTGTCCGCCCTCCAAGCAGGGCCGCCGCCGCCCGGTCCTCCTGACGCGGTCCTGACGCGGGACCTGCCCCCCGGGGCTTCCGGTGCGCCGGCCATCAGCCCGTCGTCGCCGCCAGCCCCTGCTGTGGAGCCCGCCGGATCGCCGCGCACGCGAGCGCCTGGGGGACCGCTGGCGGCACCGGCGGGGGACCGCCCGGTCGCCGACACGCCAGTGGGCCAACCGGACGTCCGCCGGTCGACGCCCCGCGCGGGCCAGGACTCAGTCAAGGCCCGCGTCACAGCGCCGACCCCGCTCGATCGGCCGGCGGAATCCGAGGTGGCGGGCGGAGCGGCCGCGGAACCGTCGGTCATCTGTTATAAGCCGGCGAGGAAGTGGGCCAATGTCCGGGCGGCGCCGGCGGCCAAGGCGCCGATCCTGCGCAAGGCCACGAGCGTGATGCGGGGAACCGGCGAGCGATCCGAGTCGTTCGTGCAGGTGGAACTCCAGGGTGGGCAAGTGGGATGGGTTCACCAATCGGTCATTGTCCGGGCCGGGTGTCCCTGACGGACAGAATGGGTCGGGGAGCGAGGGAATCGTGATCAGGCGTGGCGATCAGGCCGGACAGGGCGGGATCAAGCAGGGGAGCGGGTGATGGGGGAATCCGGTTCGACGCCTGCTGCTGAGGAGGGCCGCGGGGCCCGTGCGCAAGCTCCGACAAGGGGTCAGTTCCCTCCCATCAAGACCACCCTCCCAATCATCAGGCTGAATTGACGGCGGAGCAGGGCCGGGGATGGGATCCTGCGGGGCCTGCGGTCCGCCCTGGGGCCTGCGGGGTCTGCGGCCGGCTCTGAGTCCTGCGGCCGGCGTGGGTCCTGCGG
>CAZTUO010000440.1:0-2562 GCA_964616355.1 uncultured Nitrospira sp. | reverse complement strand
CTGCCGCTCGAGTTTCCTCACGTACGACTGGCGCGGCTGGCTCGAGGCGCACCCTTGACGGGGCGCAGTAATAGCCCTAAAGCATGAGCAGGGCCTGGTTGCGGCATGAGTGGGTCTGGGCTGCCTGGATGCTGCCGATCCTGCGAACCCCGGCACCTGCGCGGCCCGGCCAGAGCGCAGCCGCCCGAGCTACCTCAGGGCGCTCGGGGCAGCTGCCCGCCCCGTTCGGCGGGCCTGGGAGGTGCAGCCCGTGGCGCGAGCCGGCCTGGCCGTTCGACGAGGTCGCGCTCAGGTCCTGCGGAAGCCTGGTCCGTCGCGAGCTTTGGCCAGTTCCCTCGCCCTCGACGCAAGGCGGGCGCCCACCTCGTTCAAGCCGCCCGGGTACTGGACGATCACGGCCAGGCTCCCTAGCGCTCCGACCAGGGTGGAGAACCGCCCAAATGCTGCCTGGATCGACGGCAACATTCCGAAGAGGGCGGCAGCCGCCACCGTCCCCCACACGCCGCCCGGCCCCGCGATGACCACAGCCGCTACGAACTCGATGGAGCGGGTGACGGGGAAAGTCTGTGGACCCACGATCCCCACGGAGTAGGCGGTGAGCGCGCCTGCCACGCCGGCGAATCCGCCGGCCACCATGAATGCCAGGAGCTTGAACCACGCCACATTAATGCCCCACGAGGCGGCGACGTCCTCGTCGGCCCGGATGGCGAGGAACGCCCTTCCGGCCTTGGACCTCCGTATCTGGATGGCGAGCAGAACGAGGAGAACTGCCGGGATCAGTACTAGGTAGTAAGTGGCCCTGCTGGTGCCGAAGGTGACCCCCGGCAGGGCCGGCTTCGGAAGCCTGATGCCGGAAGAGCCCCCGGAGAGCCACTCCTGGCGGAAAAGCCAGCGGTCCGCGGCAAGCCCAAGGGCGAGCGTGGTGATGGCGAGATTGAACCCCCGGATGCGGAGGGCCGGGAGGCCCACCACGATGCTGGCCAGGACGCACAGACCAGCTGCAGCCAGCACTGCGGCCCAGAACGGGAAGTGAAGTTTGGCTGCGAAGTTCGCGGTTAGGAATGCTCCCAGGGCGACGAAGGCGTCGTGCCCGAGGGAGATCTGGCCCGCCCAGTGGATGAGGATGTGGAGCCCCAGCACCGCGATGACATAGAGAGCGCCGGTCTGAAGCACGAGAGTGCCGAACTCCCCCATCCAGATAGGGGGGAGCATGAGGAGTGCGACTACGAGCAGCCCCGCCCACTGGCTGCGCGTCAATGGGCCTATTGTGCTCTGGCGCCGCGACGGGAGAGCAGCCGTTCGTGCCTCGGCACCCGTCGCGACACGCTCAGTCACGTCAGTACTCCGCCCGGAAAAGCCCCTGGGGTCGAAGGGCCAGGATCGCCACGATCAGGCCGAAGAGCGCTGCCTCGACTACCCCGCTCTGGGTGGTGAACTTGACCAGCAGGCTCTCGGCGACACCCACCAGCAGGCCCGCCGCAAACGCCCCGGGCAAGTTGGTCATCCCGGCTACCAGGGCGGCCGTCACCGCCCGCAGGAACAGCAAGGTCATGAAGAACACGTGGAAGCTCACGAGGGGGGCTACAAGGATCGCGGCGATTCCTGAGAGCATGGCCCCGCCCGTCCAGGTGATGGAGGAGATTCGTCTGACGTTTACCCCCACGAGGCGGGCTGCGTAGTCGTCGAGCGCAGTCGCCCGGAAGGCCAGCCCGAAACCGGTATACCGAAAAACCGCAAACAGGAGCAGCGACAGAACGGCCGCCGTCCCCAGGACGAGCAGGCGAGGCGGTGTGAGCACGATCTGCCCTAAGACCAGCCCCCGTCCTTTGAGTGGTGACTGGATGAACTTGGGGTCGAGCCCCCACACCTCGGTCCCGATGAACTGGAGGATGCCCGCCACAGCAAGGGTGGCTACGAGCACCGTGAGCTTAGAGGCGCCGTGGGTGCGGCGGACCACGACGAGTTCAGTTGTCAAGCCGGCAGCCCCCGAGGCGAGAACGCCAAGGATAGCGGCGAGAGGGAAAGGCCAGTGGTGCTCCGACCACAGCGTGAGAACCACGAAGGCCCCGAGCATCCCCATCTCGCCGTGGGCGAAGTTCACCACCCGGGACCCCTTGTAGACCAAGACCAAGCCCAGGGCGACAATGCCATAGATAGAACCGATCACGATACCATTGATGAGAAATGGGATCGTAGACTTCGCTCCTAGAATCTGTACATTCCAGTTAGTTTATGCATCACCCTTTAGGCTGTCAACGCGGTCTGAGGGGATGCTGTCTTCGTTGGTGCGAGGCCTGCCCTCCCGATATGGTCCGGAGCCACGGTGAAGGTCCTGGATACCGCCTGATAGGTTGGTATGCGCTACCTGCCTGCCACGTCTCGAAAGCGAGCCCTAGACATGGGTGATGTTGACGTATACTAACGAGTTGGATAGAATTCAGGCAAGATTGGAGGAGCGGCGTGCGGCTGACGCGGTGAGGAGGTGGACGTTGGGTCAGCTCGACGGACGGGTCGCCATTGTCACGGGAGCTGCAGGGGCACTAGGCTCAGCGGGTTGCAAGC
>CAZTUO010000439.1:0-2579 GCA_964616355.1 uncultured Nitrospira sp. | reverse complement strand
CAGCTGAGTGACCCAGCGGTGATACTCAATTCCTTCATCCTGTCCAGCACGCGGGTCCCGGATGTGGCCTGGTGGCACGACGGCATGACGAAGGACGAGTTCGAGGCGCGGAACGTTCTCTTCCGAAGGGAGGACCGGGAAACTTACATCGAAACTCTTGTGCAAAAGATGCTTCAAACTCAGCCGCCCGCCACAACATCCTCGTGATCGCCGACGAGGCGCACCGGAGCCAGTACGACTTAATTGACGGCTTTGCGCGGCACATGCGCGATGCGCTGCCCAACGCCTCGTTCATCGGCTTCACCGGCACGCCGATCGAGCTCCAGGACGCGAACACCCGCGCCGTCTTTGGTGATTACATCAGCATCTACGACATCCAGCGCGCCGTCGAGGATGGCGCTACAGTGCCCATCTATTACGAAAGCCGGCTGGCCAAGCTCGCGCTCGACGAAGCGGAGCGCCCGAAGATCGACCCGGACTTCGAGCAGGTCTGTACCGTCGCATTAAATATTTAGAATGAAGGAACCTGCTTATGAACCGCACCCGGTTCCCTGGACACGAGTTTGTACCTGACGACGCCCGCCGGTCAAGGGGGGTGTCGACGCCAACGTTCATGCGGCCTCCTGGAACCACTCGCGGCGCATCTGCGCAGGGCTTCTGACTCGGGTTTCGCCGTATAGGTCGGGAACTTGACACGCAGGTTCAGGGAGGGGCGGTGGACGACGCGACTTCGGCGCAGGTGAGCGAGGCGAGCCCGGCCTGCGGGATCCGGGGGTGACTGCGACGGAAGTTATCGTGGTGACAGGCTTCGACGAGAAATGGCGCACACGGCCGAAGGACGAACCTGGCGGTGGCCAGGATATCTTGAATGGAGAGGTTGTGTTTGTGACGGTACCAGGGCCGGAAGGGGATTTGGACCGCGTCCATCGCGTACTCGGCGAACCAGAGGACGAGGATCGAGAACGTCAGTCCGACGAAGGGCGTGGTGCGAAGCACCGCCTGGGGCTTGCGCGCCGACGAGTCTCCGAACCCCATGGACTGACGGAGGTCTCGGAACATCTGCTCGATGGCCCAGCGGCGGGCATACCGGGGCAGGATCGTCCGCGCGGAGTGGGTCAAGGCGAACGTGGGGTCGGTGGAGAAGAAGACCTGGACCCCGCTGTTTCCGGTGGTGACCTCCCGGATGACGATGGAGAGGACTCGGGCTCCGAACGCCCGAGGCCAGCAGGCACGGACGGCCTTGAACCTCACGGTCTCCGTGCGACCATAGAGCCGCATCTTGTCCTGCGTCCACGGGTGCGAGGAGTCGTTGGCAATCTGCGCGGGGGTGGGCAGACGCTCTCCATACTTCCGGGCTCGGCCTCTCCCGCGTGGCCCGCTGGTCGGTTTGAGTGGGGCAGTCAGCACGGCGTCCGACCGCATGCGACCGAAGACGACGACATTGGAAGGGAGGGTCTCCCCGATCGTGGCGTTGGCGTACGCCGAGTCCATGGAAACCTCGATGCGGCATCTCGGGAACCAGCCAGCGAGGACCATAAGCATCTCGGCGCCCAACTCGGTCTTCTTCCGGTAGGTGGCGCCCATCTTCTCGCAAACCGACTTCGAGATGTAGAGCCGGAAGAGGACGGGCAGGGCCCAGGCACGGTTCGAGAACGGGACCTTGACCACGATGGCGAGAACCACCCAGCACAGGCCGAAGCAGAACACGCGGTGTTTGCGGGTCGAGCGGACCGCATCCACGTGGGTGCTCAACCCGTACACGTGAGGTCCCTTTCCAGGATTCACCGTGTCGTCCAGCGCCGCGCTGATCGGATCGTCCTTTGGGCACGACGCCCGGATCATGTGGGCGACGAGCCGCCCCATCTCGTCCGCACTCCACCGCGCCCGGCTGAACACCCGGTGGAACTGCTCATGGTGCAGCACCCCGGGGACGCCCATCTCGACCAGGGCCGCCGTGACCGTGTGGTCCCCGCCGGTCAGCACCCAGCCGACCATCACGACGACGAGCCTCGCGAACGTCCCGGCAGACATGGACCGGGAGAAAACTTGCACCTGATGAAGAAACGCGGCTACAAGAGGCTCGTCCATGGCGTCGTTCCTGAAAGAGAGTCGAGCCCCCTTGGGGCCAACGCCATGGATCTGTCAAGTTTTCTGCGTGTGCGGCGAAACCCGAGTCTGAGGGCGACCTGCACTTCGAGAAGAGGTTCGAGGACAAACCCCTGGGCGAGCTGTACTACGAGCCGAACGACATCCACCGCAGCTCCCCGGGCAGGTACTCGCTTTTCTATGTGGCCGGCCGGGGGGAAATGCTCGATCCGTACCGGTACGACTGGTGCGCAAGCTTGGAGTGCCCGGCATCCAACGTGGCGTTGCAGGCGACGGCCAGTGTGCATGAGGAGTTCTTGATGGTCTCGCCTTCCGGTCGAAGGCTCGCCTGGATGCGGGGACCGGTCGTGGGATACGGTTACCGTTCAGACTTGTTCATCTCTTCGCTCGACTTCGAGGACATCGCGCGGGTCACCTGGTACAACGACTGCGAGGTCTGGCCGGATCGATGTAAGAAACACGGGGCGCAATTG
>CAZTUO010000438.1:0-2587 GCA_964616355.1 uncultured Nitrospira sp. | reverse complement strand
TGTAGATGAGGGGCACGTGCCCCTCATGAGTTTCTGGTTCGAATGAGACTGCACCCAGTGGGGTGTCGTGGGACCGGGTTTCAAGGCACCGCCGGACTGCTTCCGAATCCCGAGTGTGTCCGGTCGGTGCACAATCTCGTAGCATCTTGGCCATCCCGTAGGCGAACACAGCGAAGTCGCTGGCTGGTTCTGAAAACCTGCGTGCGTATTCCTGAAAAAACTGTCTTTGAGCGGGCGTCTGTGTTGACGGCTGCAACCGAAGCCCAGGGAATACGAAGCCGTCGGCCGACTCCCCGGCCACCTTCAAAATGTCAGGGTACGAGACCGCATCATCGGCTACGAATATTCTTGCCGCCACACGTTGCTCACGCATCTGTTGAATTAAAATCCCAAGGCTACTATTGTAGCCGACGACAGCCACTATTTCAGGGCCGAAGGACTTCAGTCTTGCGATCGTGTCTCGAAAATCTGTCTGGTTCCTTTCGTAGGTCTCTTTGAGGATGAGTGGCGGACGCCGATATGTCTGTTGAAAGGACGCCACAAATTCATCGGACGCTCCTTTCCCATAATCGTCATTGACGAAAAGAAAGGCAATACGGCTGTCAGGGGGGATGCCGCGTCGGCGGAGGTAATCTACGAGGGCCTTCATTTGAGATTGTGAGGTGATGTACCACCTAAAGGAGTACTTCTTCCCCGTCGTCATCCCTGGTGCGGAAGCGATGTGAAGCGTGACCAGGCGCTCCGCCTCGGCAACAGGAGCAATCGCATTGCCTACACTGCTCAACGCCGAGATCACACCTAGCAGGCGGTTGCCGTGGAGAGTGATCAGCTTTCTGAAGGCAGCGACGCCGTGTTTTGGGTCGCTCTGGGAGTCTTCGTAAACGACGCGTATTCCCAGCTGTTCAGCAGCCATATCGAGCCCTCGCTTCGCCTGCGTCCCGACTTGAGCGGCGGGTCCAGTCAGGGGCAGAACAGCGCCGATTGTCCACTCCTGTGAAGGCGAGGTGGCGTAGTGGCGGATGCCAAGAATAACGGCAGCAAGTACGAGGATCGCGGCGATGATCAGCGAGAGGTTCCGTTTCTTCATAAGTCACCAGTTGTCCTCGGATCTGACGGTCGAGAAGCGGCAAGCAATTCATGAGAACTGGCCCCAGTTCGCATTCCAAAAAGGAGGTCATCGAGACGTCCGGCGACGAGCAGTACACCAGGGCTGCCGAATTCTGGAGCGGCACGGCCACTAGCCATGATGAGACATCGGTGGGCGATTGCGAAGGCATCCCTCAAGCGCTGCTCAACCAGCAGGACAGCCGTGCGCTGCTCCTGGCAGTAGTCGCCGACCCTCCGCAAGGTCTCCGCTGCCAGCGCTGGAGCCAGCGCCGCTGTCGGCTCGTCGAGCAGCAGCATCCCGGGCTGCCTGATGAGCACCATCGCCAGCGCCAGCATCTGGCGTTCGCCACCCGAAAGCAGACCCGCCCGCTGTCGGAGTTTCGCGCGCAAGGGCGGGAACAGGCTCAGAACCGGTTCAATCAACTCCGGTTCGCCAGTTCGGTTGCCCATTGCGAAGGTGAGGTTCTCCCAGACCGTCAAGCTGGGGAAGACCTCGCCGCCCTGCAGCAAGTACCCCACACCCTGCCGCGCCCGGCGGCCGGCAGGTAAACCGGTGATCTCCACCCCGTTCAGGTACACATGGCCGCTTGTCGGCTTCAGCAGTCCCGCAATCACCTTCAGCAAGGTCGACTTGCCTGCCCCATTGGCGCCGGCCAGCAATACCACCTCCCCCGGGTTGACCTCCAGCGTGATCCCGTGCAAAATTTCCTTCTTCCCGTAGCCGGCGTGAATCCCTTCGACGCGCAGCAACGGCGCCTGCCCTGCGCCAGCCTCACGAACAGCCCTCTGCGCGCTCTGCCCTGGCGCAGGTTCGGTCGGCATCACTGATGGTCCCTTTTGCCTCGTCTGCCCTCCCCACGGTGACAATTTTCTCACGTTCATAACCCGAGATAGGCCTCCCGCACCCATGTGTCGCCCAGAACCTCGTGGGGCAAGCCGAAGGCCACGATCTGGCCCTCGTCCATAAAATACACCCAGTCGGCAATGTCCAGCACGACGCTCATGTTGTGCTCAATGACAAGAACCGTCTTGCCCTGCGCGGCCAGCTCGCGCAGCAGTGCGAGCAAGGGTCGCACCATGGCCGGGTTCACCCCGGCTGTAGGCTCATCCAGAAGCAGCACATCCGCCCCCTGGGCGAGCAGCCGCGCCAGCGCCAGCAGCTTCTGTTGGCCGTAGGAGAGCGTTTGCGCAGGCGCGCGCTCCATCCCACTCAAGCCCACGAACTCCAGGAGTCGCCGCGCCTCTCGCTCCAGCTCCCGTTCCTGGCGCACAACCGCGGGTCGGAGGAGCGCGGCTTTCCAGAAGCGCTCGCCGGCCTGGTTCGGAAATCCTACGAGGACGTGCTCGAGCACGGTTAACCGCCCAAAAACGCGCACGTCCTGGAACAACCGCCCTACGCCCATCCGGGCGATACTCCACGGCGGTAGACCGTTGATTCGCTGGCCACGCAGCAGAACTTCTCCGCTGTCGGGCACGAGCG
>CAZTUO010000437.1:1785-2588 GCA_964616355.1 uncultured Nitrospira sp. | reverse complement strand
CGACCACCGAGGCGGTCACCATGCCGCGATGGGGCTGGGTGCGCCAGTCGTGGGTGATGAGGCCGGCCTTCGCCAGTTGATCGAGATCGCTCTCCACCGACAGGACGGCGACGTCGGCTTCGAAGCCACCGAGGATGGCACGCGCCTGCGCGCCGGAGGCCCCGTACGAGCTGCGAATCCGGACGTCCTGGCCGGTCCGCTGCTTCCACAAGCGTCGGAAGGCTGGGATGAGGCGCTTTTCGTAGGCTTCCTTGGGGACGCTGTAGATCGCCAGGACCAGTTCGGGCGAGTCGCTCGCCGTCGAGACCGCCGGGAGCCCGGTGATCGCGGCGGCGAGCAGGCCGCCCAGGACCCGCCCGAGGATCGGGCGGACCTGGCTGAGCCAGGCCGTGCGGGGTTGCGGCCGGTTAGCGGGCGGGCACATCACGGCTCTCGGGGCGGCGACCGTCGCTGCCGGTCTGCCTGGCGAAGTCACGCAGGGTGTAGTTGTCCAGGATGTCGGCGATCGCGTTCCGAACATCGAGCATGACGCCCTGGATCGGGCAATGCTGCTTGTCTGCGTAAGGACAGTCGCTGCACTTCTGGTAGGCGGTCTTGCTGACGCAGCCGATCGGGGCGAGGGGCCCGTCCAAAATGCGGATGACCTGCCCGAGGGTGATGACGTCGGGCGGTTTAAGGAGGGTATAGCCGCCGCTGACGCCGCGCCGGCTGGCGAGCAGCCCCGCATTCTTGAGGGCGAGGAGAATCTGCTCGAGAAATTCGACAGGGATCTTCTGTCGCTCGGCGATCTGCTGGCGTTGGGC
>CAZTUO010000437.1:863-1769 GCA_964616355.1 uncultured Nitrospira sp. | reverse complement strand
TTGGAGCAGCTTGCGGCCGTACTGGCCCGTAAGCTCGAGGAGGGCGCGGAGGGCATACTCGCTTTTCTTGGAGAATTTCATGTCGAGCGACGCAATGTTAACTGTCTTTGGTAAGTTTAATGACATTATGCCGAACGCGCCTCGCTCGTCAAGCTCCCGTCGCGTTGGGGGCACAATCTTGATCCGATCCCTGTCGGTGTTGACCCGGGGGCAGGGGCGAGAACGTCTTGACAGCGCAACGGATTTCTTGCTACGGTGGCTCCACTTCGCAAGCTGATGCTCACCTTCAGGAGCGACCTCCTGAAGCCGTCGCGACCTGACCCCGACGACGAGCCGCACGGTAAGGAAGACTCGTGACCCTCCAGGAGCTCATCCTGTCTCTCCACCGGTATTGGGCCGATCGGGGATGCGTCATCCATCAACCCTATGACCAGGAAATGGGGGCGGGGACCTTCCACCCGGCTACCTTTCTGCGCGCCCTGGGCCCCGAACCCTGGCGATCCGCCTACGCCCAGCCCTGCCGCCGACCAACGGACGGGCGATACGGGGAAAACCCGAACCGGCTCCAGCATTACTACCAGTATCAGGTCGTCCTGAAGCCTGCGCCGGACGACATCCAGGCACTCTATCTGGACAGCCTGACCCACCTCGGCATCAACCCGCGCCGACACGACATCCGCTTCGTCCAGGACGACTGGGAGTCGCCCACGTTGGGGGCCTGGGGCCTCGGGTGGGAGGTGCGACTCGACGGGATGGAGATCACCCAGTTCACGTACTTCCAGGAGGTCGGCGGCATCGAGTTGAACCCGGTGACGGTCGAGCTCACTTACGGGACCGAGCGGATCGCGATGTACCTCCAGGAGGTGGACAACGCCCTCAACCAGGCCCGCAAGGAACTGGCACAGC
>CAZTUO010000437.1:0-834 GCA_964616355.1 uncultured Nitrospira sp. | reverse complement strand
CCACCAGGGGGAGGTCCAGTTCTCGACCTACAATTTCGAGGCGGCCGACGTGTCCACGCTCGTGGCCAGCTTCCAGGCCTACGAGGCGGAGGCCGACCGGCTGCTCAGGCGCGAGCCGCCGCTCACGCTCCCGGCCTACGACTGCTGCATCAAGACCTCGCACCTGTTCAATCTCCTGGACGCCCGCGGCGCGATCAGCGTGACCGAGCGTACCGAGTACATTGCCCGGGTCCGCGGCCTGGCCCGCCGGTGCGCGGAGAGCTACTTGAAGGAGCGCGAGGCCATGCAGTACCCCCTCTTGACCCCAGCACGGCTTCTCAAGCCCGGGCGCAGAACGGTCGCAGCCCGATAGGCTCGTCGGTCATGGCTAGGATGCCACGAAAGAAGCCGGCTGGACTCGCCAAATCCCACGCCTCGGTGGACAATCTGCTCCTGGAGATCGGCACAGAGGAACTGCCGTTCCAGTTCATTGCCCCTGGGCTCCAGGCGCTGGGCGAGGCGGCGGAGCGGTTGTTCAAGGAGCAGCGCCTGGCCTGCGGCGCCGTGCACACGTTCGGCACGCCACGCCGGCTCGTGCTCGCGGTCGAGGGCCTGGCGGCCCGGCAGGAGCCGACGGTCAAGGAGGTGATGGGGCCCTCCAAGGCGGTGGCGTTCGATGCGGCGGGGCAGCCCACCAAGGCCGCGCTCGGCTTCGCCGGCTCCCAGGGCTTGTCCGTCGCTCAGCTTGAAGTCCGCCAGACGCCCAAGGGCGACTACCTCTTTGCGGTGAAGCGGGACCTCGGGCGGCCGACCGCCTCCGTGCTCGCCGACCTGCTCCCGGGCTTGATCCAGAGC
>CAZTUO010000436.1:0-2594 GCA_964616355.1 uncultured Nitrospira sp. | reverse complement strand
GCGCGCCGCTATCTCGCAGAATCGGTGCTGCCGCGCCTGGCGACCGACCATCTCCTGGGCCCGCTGCCGGAGCCGCTGGATGACGACAGCCCGGTGAGGTTTCACCCCGACACCTGGGCCGCCGTGGCCTCGGAACGCGCCGCGACGCGCGAGCAACTGCTTGCGCTGGCCCTGCAGGCGGTGCAGGCTGCGGAAACCGCCGGCGCCACCCCGAGCCAGACCCTCGGGGAGAGCCGGCTCGAGGCCCAGGGGCTCACCAAGATCTACCGCCGCCGGCGCGTGGTGGACAACGTGCACCTGGAGCTGCGGCAGGGAGAGATCGTAGGGCTCCTGGGGCCCAACGGCGCGGGCAAGACCACCACCTTCTACATGATCGTGGGGCTGGTCCGCCCAGACGCGGGACGCATCTTTCTGGACGGCGAAGACATCTCGGCGCAGCCGATGTACCAGCGGGCCCGGCGAGGCATCGGCTACCTGGCACAGGAACCGTCGGTGTTTCGCAAGCTGACGGTCGAAGAAAACGTGATGGCGATCTTGGAGACCCTTCCCCTCAGCGAGGAGGAGCGCCACCAGCGGTTGGAGCGGCTGCTGGACGAGCTGTCGCTCAAGCATTTGCGGACCGCCAAGGCCCACACCCTCTCGGGTGGGGAACGCCGCCGCTTGGAGATCACTCGCGCCCTGGTGACCGAGCCCCGGTTCCTGCTCCTGGACGAACCCTTCACCGGGGTAGATCCCATCGCGGTGAACGACATCCAGACCATCGTGGCCGGCCTGCGCCGCCGGGGAATCGGCGTGCTCGTCACCGATCACAACGTGGAACAGACCCTGGACATCGTGGACCGGGCCGCCATCGTCTTCGAAGGGCGGGTGCAGGTCTCGGGGACGGTCAGGGACCTGGTCTTCGACGACCGCGTGGCGGACCTCTACCTCGGCCCCACCCTCACGGCCCGGCTCCGCGCCCGGTTGGGAGAGGCGGCGTGAAGACCTCGCTGCACCAGCAGGCCGTCATGCGGCAGGAGCTGCGGATGAACCCGCGCCTGTACCAGGCGATGGACCTGCTGTACATGCCTCTGCAGGATCTGCAGCAACGGCTCAAGGAAGAACTCCTGGTCAATCCGTTCCTGGAACTGGTGGAAGGCGAAGAGGCCGAAGCGAGCGCCGCAGCCACTCCCGAAGCCGAGCCCGGGGAGCGCGAGGCCGCCGAGAGCGCCGAGGAGATGAACTGGGAGGATATCCTGCTGGATGGCTTCAGCGTGGGCGGAGCCCGGCCGGAAGCGGAGGATCGCGAGTACTACGAACGCGTGCCCGTGGCGACGCCCGATCTGGGGGATTATCTCCGCGACCAACTGCGGCTGCTCGAGCTGATCCCCCGGCAGCAGTTCCTCGCCGAGGAGTTCCTCGGCAACATCGGCGATGACGGCTACCTCAAAGCCACCCTCGAAGAAGTGGTAGCGGGAGCCAACGACGCCCTGGAGCGCGCCCGCCGCGAACCGGGCCGGGACCCTGGCGAGCCCGGCGACCAGAGCCGTCCCTTTACGGTGGACGAAGCCGCGGAGCTGCTGGCCGTCATCCAGCGGCTCGATCCTCCCGGCATCGCCGCCCGCGACTTGCGCGAGTGCCTCCTCCTCCAGCTCCGAGACCAAGGCAGGACCGGCTCCCTAGCCTACCGCTTGGTGGACGAGGCCTTCGATGACCTCATCGCGCACCGCTGGAGCGAGCTGGGCAGGCGGTACGGCCTGGAGCCTAAAGCGGTCCAAGAAGCGGCCGACGAGCTGGCGAAACTCGATCCCAAACCCGGTCTGCGGTACAGCCGGAGCGATGCCGCCTACGTCGTCCCCGACCTGATCGTGGAGAAAATTGACGGCGAGTACCGAGTCTTTCTCAACGACGCCGGCATGCCCCGCCTCCGGCTGAGCCGCATCTACCGGGACCTCGCCGCCGACCGGAAACGCTTCGTCGGTGAAGCCCGAGAGTTCGTCACCCAGAAACTCAACAGCGCGACCTGGCTGATCCAGGCCATCGAGCAGCGCCGGCAAACCATGCTCAAGGTGATGCGCTTCATCGTGGATCGCCAGCGCGAGTTCTTCGACAAAGGCGTCGAGTACTTGAAGCCGCTCACCCTCCGGGAGGTGGCCGAGGTCATCAATATGCACGAATCCACGGTCAGCCGGGTCACCAACCAGAAGTACGTGCAAACCCCGAGGGGGGTGCTGCCCCTGAAGTTCTTTTTCTCGAGCAGCCTGGAAACCACCACGGGCGAAGACGCGAGCGCGCGAGCGGTGAAGGCCCAGCTCCAGAAGCTGGTGGCCGAAGAGGATCCCGCGCACCCGCTGACCGACTCGCAACTGGTGGCGGCCCTCAAGACTCGAGGCATCCGCATCGCCCGGCGTACCGTGGCCAAGTACCGCGACCAGCTCGGCATTCTCCCGGCCCGCATGCGGCGGCGCGTATGAGCTTGGCCAAGCCCGGTGAGCCGGTCGAGGTGAGCGTCCTGGTACCCGCCAAGGACGAAGCGGACAACCTGCCGGAGTTCGTGCGGCTGTGTGCGGAGACCCTGGGCAGCCTGCCCTATCCCTGCGAAGTCGTCGTCGTCA
>CAZTUO010000435.1:0-2594 GCA_964616355.1 uncultured Nitrospira sp. | reverse complement strand
GGAGCAGGCGGTCTATGGCGAGTCTTAATCCCTTCTTCTTCAGGTCAAGGTTCCCACAAATTGCAGCGTGAACTCGAGGAGTTGCGTCAGGTCTTAATCCCTTCTTCTTCAGGTCAAGGTTCCCACAGCACCCCCTAGAAAACCGCCGCTGTTCCGAGCAGTTCGCAGCCCGGTCGCACAGGATATGGCGCCTCCTCCGAGGAACATTCCGTGCTCACCTCCCTTCCCGCTCTTGCCTCATCCGGATCTCCCGCCTTTCCAGGCCTGAAGCCGGTCCTGAAGGTAGCGCAGCTCGTGCGGCCCGATCAGCCGAAATTTCGCCTGTCGGGCGCGCGCCTCCAACACTCGTGTGGGCTTGCGCGCGGTGACGAGCCAACTTGCTCCGAACAGCCCCCGCACGTCCTTGCCCAGACTCTCGATTTTGTATGCGAGATCATTGTCGTTCCCCTTCTCGTCCTCGTTCCACCTCAACGTCTTGCACTCGATGAAGAGCAGTCGGTTGCGGTCGCAGGCCAGGATGTCAAACTCGTTGCCGATGCGTTCCGCTCCTTCCCAGATACCCCGAACCTTGAACCGCACATCGTACAGTCCCACGTCCTTTGCGACGGCGTAGGCATATTCCTCCAGCCAGCCGCCCCCACAAAACCTGGCGGCCTCCGCATCCGGGAACTCGATCTCCGCTTGCCCCGACCAATGGAGCACCCGGCCACGCTGAAGCGTCTTCAGCGCTTCCAGCCACCGGCCGCGCGGCACGTCCCTGAACCGCTGGACCGGTCGCGCTAAGACGTCTCGCTCCACCGCCTGGCTGGCTAACCCGTTGAGCGCTCCGATGAACCCTTCCAACTGCGCCGCATGCTCCGCGAGATATTGCGACGCCGGTCGCCGCCCCGCCAGGCGGGCCCGCAGTGCCTCATCCCGGGACCCATCGCCCTCGTACCGGAATCCCTGCACCGCGAGATAGCGCGGCACATCCAGCACATCCCGCATCGGTTCCGGCTTGGGCGCGGCGGTGTGCCGGTCGTGAATGACCTCGACCCGCCCATGGGCCGTGTCGGTATAGATGATCCGGTCGGCCCGCTCGCGGAACACCTCGACGAAGCCCAGCGCCATGAGCTTAGTGCCACCGGTCGCGTTGAAGACCAGCTCGGCACCAGGCCATGCCGCGTCCAGCTCCTGCACAAGCGCGGTCGCGTAGGCGCGGATGTCGGGCATCCCCCCATCAGGCGCACGGTCGCGCTCCTCCACTGCGAAGCCTTCGGTCTCCAAGAGGGTCTTCAGTCGTCGCGCGTTGCCCCCCATGGGCCGCGAGGCGACCAGCACCACCCGGTCCGGCCGATCCATGAGACACGGGATGACCGTCGGGAGCAACTGATCGGAGACGATGGCGAGGTGAACACGCATAGGGGTACAGGTCCATCCGATCACCTAGTGTGGTGCACTGAGCCGCCGGTCCAATACCAAGGCCGGCCATCAGGCCATCTGGCTGGCCAAATCGGCTGCGGCGGCCTTGGCCTTCTCGGGATGCGACTCCGAGAGCTGCACCCAAAACTCCACGGCGACCGTGCCGTCCCAATAGGTCCCTTTCAGCCGATCGCCTGACGCGGGATCGGGCCGAAACCGAGGGCGGTGTGGCTTCTCCGGCACATAGCGGATCGTTCGAATCTCAAGCACGTACGGCACCCGCCGCAGCCGATCGAAGAACTCGGCCAGTCCGCGGTGTTTGCCGGGATTGGCGTCCTCGTAGCGGATTTTTTTGGCCTCCGGCTCAAGGCCGCTGGCCCGGGGGAGCAAGGGCCCGGCCTGGGCTGCAAACCGAGAAGCAAGGCCCGTATGGTACAGCGTGCCCAGCGCATTAAGCGCGACGAACCCTTGGCTCCGATCGAGCAATACCTGCAAGCTCGGCGGCAGGGCCCTTACGCGGGCATCGTCTGCCCGGAGCAGCTCGCCGTCCTCGCCCTCCTCCAGTGCCTCGAACGTGTCGCGATAGCTGAGCCATTCATGGAAATCGAACGACACCGGCAGCGGTGGCAGCTCCATCGCTGCTGGAAACTCCTCAAACTGATAGTAGACGGGGACCTGAAACACCTGGCCAATGAGCCCGGCGAACGAAATCTGTGCCTTGTACCCACCGGTGGCATTGATCGCCAGGACATCGCCCAGGTCCTGTGCCTCACGAGCGCACACGGCGACTTCCTTCACGAGATTGCGGAGCCCTTGGGCAAAGGCATTCGGATCGGACCCCTGGAGTTTGTGAATCGTCCGCTGCTCAGCCAGAAAGCCCCACTGCTCGGCCACTTGCACGAGCACTTCGCCGACGAAGCGTCCCTCCTTCGTGTCCGAGACCAGGAAGACCAGGTGATTGCCCGGTCTCACGACGTCTTGCTTGATGAGCGATCGGATCGAGGTGAGCTCTGCCCCGAGCCGACGGTCTGACTCGGGCAGGTTCAAGACCGCTCGGACCAGCCGGTCGCGGTGGACCTCGTCACACGCTGTGCCGAACTCCCGCCACGCGCCCAGCAGGGAGGTGCCCAGGGTGTTCACTATTGAGTTTTAACTAATACAGTGACATCTTCGAATGGTAAGCGTGTTTGTGC
>CAZTUO010000434.1:0-2599 GCA_964616355.1 uncultured Nitrospira sp. | reverse complement strand
GTCCTGGCGTCCGGCGTTGGCCGAGGAGAGCTTTGAGATCGTCCGCCGGCGTCTGTTCCAGCCGATGACCGAGCCGGAGCAGTTCAAAGCTCGCGATGTTACGGCTCGCGCGTTCGCCGATCTTTACCGCGCTCAGCACCAGGAGTTTCCGCCAGAATGCCGCGAAGCAGACTACGAGCAAAGGCTGAAGGCCGCATATCCGATTCATCCGGAGATCTTTGACCGGCTCTATTCCGACTGGTCGACGCTGCTGAAGTTCCAGCGGACCCGGGGCGTGCTGCGGTTGATGGCGGCCGTGATTCACAGTCTTTGGGAGAATGGGGACCGCAATCCGCTGATTTTGCCCTCCACTATTCCGATTGACGATCCTCGCGTGCAGTTTGAATTGACACGCTATCTATCGGACAACTGGGTGCCCGTGATTGAGAAGGACGTGGACGGCCCAAGCGCGCTCCCCATGCGGCTCGACAGTGATGTGCCCGCGCTGGGCAAGCATCAAGCGTGCCGCCGTGTGGCCCGCACAATTTACTTGGGATCGGCGCCCACTGCCGCTGCCGCGCATCACGGCATCGAAGACCGTCGAGTCAAGCTTGGTTGCGTGGTGCCAGGAGAGACGCCGGCGATCTTCGGCGACGCGCTCCGGCGTCTGGCGGGCGCGGCTACGTACCTCTACCAGGACGGGACCCGCTACTGGTATTCGACGCAGCCGACCGTCACCAAGCTCGCTGAAGACCGGGCGGAGCAGTTCAAGCGAGACCCGGACAAGGTCGTAAAAGAGATCGAGAGGCGAGTTCGCGACGACGTGCGCGCGGCAGGAGATTTCAGCCGGGTGCATCCACTCCCTCAATCCAGCCAGGATGTTCCTGATGATTTCGACGCCCGGTTGGTTGTGTTGGGTCCGGATAAGCCTCATGTCCGCGACGGCGAAAGCCCGGCCTTGGCAGCCGCCAAACAGATCTTGGAGAATCGAGGCACGGCACCGCGGCTCCGGCGCAATACGTTGGTGTTTCTCGCAGCCGACCGCACGAGGTTGCAGGACCTGGATGAGGCCGTGCGCCGGTATCTGGCGTGGGATTCCATCGTGCTGGATCAGAAAACGCTTGATCTGACGCCATTCCAGGTCCGTCAAGCGGAGGAGCAAAAGAAGTCGGCGGACCAGACAGTGGCGGCTCGCCTGCCCGAAACGTATCAGTGGTTAATCGTGCCCACACAGGACGACCCGCACGCGGCTGTGTCCTGGCAAGCGATCCGGTTGACGGGCCAGGAGGCGCTGGCCGTCCGCGCCAGCAAGAAACTGCGCTCCGATGAACTGCTGGTGACGTCGCTGGCAGGAACCCGCTTGCGGATGGATCTCGAGCGCGTTCCGCTGTGGCGGGGCGACCATGTGGAGATCCGGCAGTTGATGGAGGACTTTGCCCGCTACCTGTACTTGCCGCGATTGAAAAACTCAGCCGTGCTGCTGGACGCCGTGCGGGACGGCTTGAGTTTGCTGACCTGGGAGCAAGATTCGTTCGCCTATGCGGACAGCTATGATGAGGCGTCCGGCAGATACCGCGGTTTACGCGGCGGAAAGCACGTTGCGATTCCTGACACAGATCCGCCTGGCCTGCTCGTTAAGCCGGAGGTGGCACGCCGGCAGATGGATGCCGAAACGGTGAGGACGCCCAGTGGTGGCGCGCCATCGGATACGGGCACAAGTCGGGAGGGCTTCCCACCATCGCAACCGACACCCGTGGCCCCGCCGCCTGGGGCTGCTGTGCAGATGCCTCGCAGGTTCCATGGCAGCGTTGTTCTCGACCCAACACGTGTCGGAAGAGACGCCAGCCGGGTGGCCGAAGAGGTGATCGCCCACTTGGCTGGGCTGCCGGGCGCCCAAGTAACGGTCACGCTGGAGGTCGAAGCACGTCTCCCGCAGGGGGCGCCCGAGAATATCGTCCGCACCGTAACTGAGAACAGCCGCACGCTCAAGTTCTCCAGCCACGGCTTCGAGAGTGAGTAGTCGGTGAAGCGTTTTGCGCCCATGTTGATTGGGCGTTCCGGTTTGATGTCGATATCGCGCTCGGAGCCAAGCGACGCCGGAGAACTTGTTGTCGCCAGACCGATCGGCCTCCGTCAAGGAAAACCTGTGGGGGAGGCATGCTGCCTTCTTTTCCACCGCCCGTCGTTTCCACGGCTCGCCCTCCGCGGCTCGCTTACCGGTTCCTGGTGGGCCTGGCGGCGCGCGTTGTGCACCAGCCGGTCTAGGATGCTGTCGGCCACGGTGGGATCGCCGGCCTAAGGGTGCTCGGCCGAGACCGGCAGTTGGCTGGTCAGCAGCGTCGAGCGCGCCTGATAGCGCTCTTCGCAGATCTCCAGGAACTCTCGGCGCTCGCCCTCGGCCAGCGGTGCCAGGGCCCAACCATCTACGATCAGTACGTGCAGCCGGCTCAGACATTAGAGCAGCTTGCGCAAGCTGCCGTCGGCCAGCGCCATGCCTAGGTCGCGGAACGATTCCGTGGCCTTGGTCAAGTGGGCGCTGTAGTCGTCGCGGCAGGCCTTCTCCCCGAAGGCCCGGGCCAGCCAGGTCTTGTCGACGCCCCTGGACCCCAGCAGGAACACA
>CAZTUO010000433.1:0-2610 GCA_964616355.1 uncultured Nitrospira sp. | reverse complement strand
GCCGCCGGCGAGGCTGTGCATCAGCCCGGTGCCGGCCAGCACGCGGTCGAGCGCGGCCGTGAGCCAATCCGCGTCCCCCTTCGTGAAGCACAGGGGCGGCTTGATCTTCAGCACGTTGCGCGAGAGCCCGTCGGTGCCCACCAGTACGCCGTAGTCCTTGAGCCGCTCGGCCACGTAGGCCGCTTCCCTGCCCGCCGGTTCCCGCATCTCCCGATCTCGGACCAGTTCCACGCCCAGGAACAGTCCCGTGCCGCGGACGTCCCCGATCAACGGGTGCCGCGCCATCAGGCAGCGGAGCGCATCGGCCAGATAGGCACCGACCGCGAGCGCATGCCGCTGCAGTCCCTCCCGCTCGATCACATCCAGCACCGCCAGGCCGACCGCGCAGGACACCGGGTTGCCACCGAACGTGTTGAAGTACTCCATCCCCTGACTGAAGGAGGCGGCAATCTCCGGAGTCGTCACGACGGCGCCGATCGGATGGCCGTTCCCCATCGGCTTGCCCATCGTCACGATGTCTGGTACGACGCCCTGGGTCTCAAAGCCCCAGAAATGCGTGCCGACCCGGCCGAACCCGACCTGCACCTCGTCGGCGATGCAGACCCCACCCGCCTCCCGCACGAATTGGAATGCCGCCGCCAGGTAGCCCGGCGGCGGGACGATCTGGCCGCCGCAGCTCAGCAGGGATTCGCACAGAAAAGCCGCCACCCGCCGGCCGGCGCGCCCAATGCGCCCGACGGCTTCCCCCACGTGGGCCGCGTACCGCAGGCCGGCCTCCTGCGCCTCGCGGTAGAGCCCACGGTAGCAGTCCGGCATCGGGACCGTCTGGACATGCGGCGGGGCGCCGGGCCCACCCGGCCCCGCGAACTTGTAGTGGCTCAAGTCCACGAGCGTCCCCGTGTTGCCGTGGTAGCCGCCCTCCACGACGATGAAGTCCGTCCCCTTCGTGGAGGCTCGCGCGAGGCGCAGGGCCAGCTCGTTTGCCTCGCTGCCGGAGCAGACAAAGTAGCAGACCCGCAGCGGGGCCGGCAGGGTCGCGACCAGGCGCTCCGCGTATTCGACGAGCAAGTCGTGCAGGTACCGGGTGTTCGTGTTGAGCCGGGCCATCTGCCGACGCGCCGCCTCGACGACGGCGGGATGGCCGTGGCCGACGTGGGCCACGTTGTTGGTCGCGTCCAGGTACCGCCGGCCCAGATGGTCATAGAGATACTGTCTCGTCCCCTGCACGAGCATCACTGGCCGCTCGTAGGAGACGCTCAGGTTGGGCCCCAGGAACCGCCGTCGTGCCTCCAGGACGGCGTCGGGGCTCCGGCCGCGCGGTGCCGCGACGACGTCGGGGATCTGCGCGATCAGGTTCGGATCGGGACAGAGGCCCAGCCAGAGCGCGCGGTCCCGCTCCGCGCAGACGCCGGGGAATGTCCCGGCGTAGTCCAGCAGGTCGGTGATCAGTTGGATGTGCAAGTGCGGCGGCCAGCCTCCGTTCACGGCGGCGTTGCCGACTCTCCCGATGCGAGCTCCCTTCGCGACGGGCTGGCCGGCACGCAGGCCATCCAGGGACTCGCAGTCCAGGTGCCCGTAGAGCGTGAAGAATTCGAGCCCGGGCTCCGGCTCGTGCCGGAGGATGACGGTCGGGCCATAGTCCCCCGGGGCGCTGTTATTGCGCACGCTGTGCACCGTGCCCGTCAGCGGCGCGAGGACCGGCGCACCCGGCGCCAGGTTGAGGTCGAGCCCCAGGTGCACCGTCCGCCATTCCTCCACCTCGGTGCCAGGGGGCTGGTAGTCCTCGCCCAGGTAGATCCGGCGCGGCTCGTCGTAGCGTCCGATGCCGAGTCCCCCGCCGGCCTCCTGGACTCGCCGGTCGAGCGCGGCCCGCATGGCCTGCGAATCGGCTGGGTCGGGCACCTCGAGGAGGTCCGCGCCGCTCGGGGTCAGGTCGAAGGGGACGGGCTTCTGCCGCCGCACGTCCGGTTCGGTCAGCGGCCCGATGGCTTCCCGGTGCGTCTCCAGCCAGCGCACGACCGCTCCAGTCCTCGGGCAGGGCGAGAGCCCGCAGGCGCGGCGGAGCGCGTAGTGGAGCAGGCGCGGGCTGACCCCGGCGAGCCGGACCAGGGCCGCCCAGGCCGGTCCCTCGGACACGGTTAGGTAGGGGTTGTCGGGACGGCGCTGCTGGCCGACCGCCGACAGGGCCACGCTCACGCACAGCCGCATTGCGATCAGGGCAGGCAGCAGCTCCAGCTCCGTTTCGGACAGGTGGTTGACGCGATGGTAGCCACCGACCACCTGGGCGGCGGCGAACACGGGGTCGGTCTTCCCGAGCAGCGCGTAGGCGGCGCAGACAGCCACCTCGAAGAGCAGGCAGGACTCGATCAGGTCCCCGAAGTCCAGCAACCCGGTCGCTTCGCCGCCCGCGCGATCGAGCCCGGTGACCAGCACGTTGTAGTCGTTCCCGTCGTTGTGAATGACGCTGGTCCGCAGGCCGGCCAGCGCCGGCTCGACCGCCTCGACGAACCGTCGGTGGAACCGCTCGACGAGGGCGCGCCGGTCGGGATCGGCGAGGTGCGCCAGGTTGGCGGCGACCACCGATCCGGCCCGCTTGAGATCCCACGGAAG
>CAZTUO010000432.1:0-2610 GCA_964616355.1 uncultured Nitrospira sp. | reverse complement strand
AGACCGTGGCGGGAGGTCACCCAGTGTCCTGGAGTCGCGCAGATGGAGCTCATGCCGTGTCGGAATCGACCGAACGGCGTTGTCGATGAGGCTCAGCAGGCGGGGGTTCTTCGCAATAGCCGGAATGGCAGTCTGTGGGTCGGAAAGGGAGCGCAGCTCCTCGGGGACCCACCGGTCGAGGTCAGAACTGGAGTTCTCACGGTCGGTCGCGCGAACCTGGCTCATGGGTTGTTCCTCACGCCTCCGTTTCACCCGCCGTCCAACGCTAAAGCTCAGCCGCGCCGCTTTTCGGCGTCAGCTGAAGCGCCTTGTTGGCGGCAATCTCGTCATGAAATCAGCCTTTCTACGTTCTCAAGCTCCTCAGCGACTTATGTGCACACATGCTGGAAGTGATTAGCGAATGTCTCATGTTCCATCAAAGCATCCTGGGCCAACTGCTGGGCTTCACTGCCACCAGCATGCCCCTTCGCTTTTGAGCGCAAAAGCTGGACAGTCCGCAAACCGGTCAGTTTCTGAGCCTCCACCGACGAATCGGCCTTGCTCAAGAGCTTTTCGAGCAACACTATCGTCCTGTCTTCCTTCTCGTAAGGAACATGCGCTGCATCGAGCCGCGCTCGGATTGTCTTGGTCTCGAACCCCTCGATGACCAGCTTTGCGAGGTCCATGAACGCCTCAGCCCATTCATCGCGACTTGCCGTCAGAGGCGTATTTACGTGCTCAAGCAACTTTTCGTCCCGAAGTTTCCACCATGCAACCTTGTTATGGTACCAGCGCCGAACTATAGACAGGACCTTCTGCAGCGGCTGTACGAAACTCACAAACTCGCCTTTAAAATCATTGATGACGGCTCGTTTGGAAATACTGGCTTTGGGTTGTTCGTTAAAAGAAAGCCAGTGCAACTGCTCTCCGTACGGTAGGCGGCGCAGGTAGCAGATGTACGCGAATACCTGGCCTGCTTCGTTTACGTCTATAGCTTCAAGATGCCACGCCGCCCGGCATGAGACATCGCGCTCGCCCACAATGTATTTCTCGCTGTCCGCTTTGTACTTCAGCAGAACCTCCGGCCGGAAGAACGCGGGCGAGAGTTCGAAAGGCAGAGAGTTTCTCTCCGCCTGAAAATAGTTTGTCGTGGCCGCAGGGTCGGTGGAGATCTTCGTCACACGCTTGTTCCGCCAGTCGTAAGCAATGAACTCGGCATACTGTTTGTTCTTCGTTCCGAACCATCCGTCCGTGATGCTCTTGAAAATGGCGTGGGGAGAGCGACGAGGGCGGAGAATCTGGACCCCTCGCGTGTAGCCTGCATAGCCGGGCATGATTTTCCGGCGGTAAAAGAAATCTGGCGATTCATTTATTTCCTGCTCCGGCCCGGTTGACCAGCCAGAGAACCCGGAGCGCCGCAGCAACGTGAAATCAAACATTCTTACTAGCGAGGCCTTAGACGCCGCAAGATACTCCTCCAGCGGCCCCCACATGAAGGGGACGAGGGTCATGTTGCTGCCCTTGTCCTCGCGGCTGGTCACGGAAACAACAGGCTCAAGGTCGCCGTGTTCGTTGAACCGGCAGTAGGCCCGCTTTTCGGGACGCCAATGTATGCCTGCGAGATGGGCATACTCTTGGTGGAGTTCATAGTAAGTGCGGCCCGGCCCAGTCCAGCCCTCGAACGTCCGGCCGAAGATAAATTGCACGGCATTCTTCAGAGTGTTGGTGCCTGTCGCGCTTAGGCCACGTTCGAGCCACACATCCTCGCGCCCGCCCCCGGTCACATAGCTGGCGATTGACGTGTAAGGGTTGAGGCTCCATTGCATCAGGTCTTGCTGGTCAAGAGGCGTGAGCCGCTCATTCGGAACGGCTACCGTGTGAATGAACGTGTATTCACCTGATGCGTAAATGACCAACTCGTCGGCTAGAGCGTTGCTGCGTAGGAAGTCGAGATGAGCCTCGGTGTACCGCCCCCGATTTCTTGGACACAGTTGGGGTCGTATTGGACCCGACCTCTTGGTCGTGTCGCTCCACGATCGCCGCTCCTAGGGCACATGCGTGCGTCGGCTTTTTGCGACTGCCCATCAGTCTGCCAGATTGTCGGAACCATGAGCGCCTTCACGCCGCCTGCTGGGCTGCCAGGAGATCGCGGCGCACCTGGGCTGGCGAACGAAAGCCGTGGCGCTCCACCAACCACTGCTCGTTGTAGGTGACCAGCCACGCCTGGAGGGCCTCCTGGAGCTCCGCGACGGTGCGGAATGTCCGCACCCCCAGGAGTTGCTCCTTGAGCGTGCGGATGAATCGCTCGGCGATCCCGTTGCCCTCGGCCGCCCGGCTCTTCAGGCCGGCTTGGCCACTCGCCAGGAACTGGTCCCGCCATGCCGACAGCGTGGCGGCCGTGAGGCTCAGCTCGCGGGACACGAGGTCCAGATCCTCCCCGCGCAGCACCCGCAGCACGGCTTCCACTTTCTTGCGCGAGGAGAAACGGCCTCGCTCCGCCTTCGATTTTGCCATGGATCCCTCCATCATGAAGGGGCAGTATGCCCCTATACTGCTCCCCTGAGAGAGTGGACACTTTCGAGAGTGAGTGGGGAGGATGATGGCCACTCAAACGAGGAGGTGTCTCCGATG
>CAZTUO010000431.1:1468-2616 GCA_964616355.1 uncultured Nitrospira sp. | reverse complement strand
GCCTTCACGTGAACGATCCGGTACTCGCCTTCTGCGACTCTCTCTGTGGCCCAGGCCTCCTTTCCCGCCACCGCAAGGATTCTCAGCGCACGCGGAACCTGGACTGCGCATCTTCGATTACCATTCCCGTTCCATATCTCCCACCGGACTGCATGCGACCCCGGAACCTGCTCGCGGCGCAACCACAAGCCTCCATCCCATCCCACGACTACACCTGTAACTGGCGGAAGGGCGGAGGGCTGGAAGAGCGCGCTGCGCCACGCAGCAACAACTTCGTGGGATGTGATCGCCGTGGCAGCCCGCGCCCGGATCCACTCTTCAACCCAACCCGGATCCAAGGCGATCGGGCGGTAGCTCACAACTTTTTTGAAGATTGTATCGCGATCGAGCCCCATGCGGGCCACCACGAACGCCTTCGAATCCCCCTCCACCCGACGGTCTACCACTACGAAGTGTCTCCCGCTCGGCTCCAGCGCGAAGAGGGGGTCATCGGCGAAGGGCTGATTCAGCACCGTCGTCGCGCCTTGCGGCAGCCTGACGACCATGGTCTGGTGATCTGTCGGCAGCACCACGAGCGTATCGACGGCGCCTCCCTTCACGTCCGCGACGATGACAGCCTGCCGCTGCGGTGCCGCGGGCCGCAGGGTCTGGACCGAGACTACCTCGCGCACGATCACGCGTTGGGTCGAAAGGAGATGCAGCGGCATCCCTCTTGGAGCTCCGGGCGGTTCCGTGACAGCCCTGAGCCGCACGTAGCCGGCGATCGACGTCCGGTCGACAATCAGAACCGCCTCGCGGCCGTCACGACTTATCACTGCCGCCGTGTCGACGTTGAGCCACGCCACTTGCCACGGCTGCCTCCCCTCGACACTCGCCGGGAGCGCAACGCTGCGCACGATCTCGCCGGATCGCCCAATTACGAGTACTCGAGCTCGGAGGGGCTCTACCGCAAGAACCTCACCCTCGGGGTGGTATTGCAGCGAGGAGATCCCTGTGAATCGGGCCCCATCCGCTACCGGCACCCACTGTGCGTCCACCGTCTCCAGCTCTTGTCCGGCACCCGGCGGCGCAGCACCGATCTCAAGGGCCGCGGCTAACGCTACTGCGCACCCGCGCCAGCAAACCCGCCCTCCCGTCTCTGTCACAGT
>CAZTUO010000431.1:0-1452 GCA_964616355.1 uncultured Nitrospira sp. | reverse complement strand
CATCCATTATACCATGGGCGGCGGATGGCCAGGTTCGACGGTTCAATCGAGAAAGCGCTCCCGGGTGTACAGCGCCAATTTCGGCCGAGTGGAGCCACGCAACCTCAGGAGGAGTCCACGCGAGAGGAGCGAAGTGACGAAGCCCCTCGGTACCACGAGGACGGTGGAATGCCTCGTCACGACTCCGGTCTCGTACTGGACTCGATAGCTCAGAGGCCATACCCAGACTTCAGTCAGCACCAGCGCTTCGACGGCGCCCACGGCGCCAGGCCCTTCCCGGCTCCATGATGGCGCTTCGGCGCCAGTATGAATGTCACCCACAGGAGCGCCGTGAGCGTGTGGGTCATTCGTCCTCCTCCCGACCCGGTCGCACCACTCGCAGCCCATGAACGAGCGGAACGTCCAGTTCTCCGACGCTGGAAGCCACCATGAAATCACCAGTGGCCGCCAGCACCGTCATGTCGGGGCTTAGCTCAATCCGTCCAATCAGGACACCGTCGCGGTCGTACCTTTCCCACACGCGCGGTGTGCGAAAGACCTCGCGTCCCAGCCAGATGCCTGCCGAATCTGCGAACGCGTCGGATACGGGGGGAAGCCGATCCGGAACCCAATGGGCCTCGACGGTACGATCGAGCGCCAGGTCATCGCGGATGTGGGCCGGCGCCCCCGCGAGCCATCTCGTGTACATCACGCGAATCGAGTCAACGACCTCATCCCCTCCCGGCTGGGCTCGATACGGAATCGAGACTCTGTGTGTGCGGACGCCTGTTGGCGTGTAAAATGTGATTTTGATTCGCCCGACCCGCCCGTCTGCCGGACTCCGTTCCAACGCGAAGAAGAAGGTCCCCTCATTCGATGCCCGCACGATCGGGTGGCCCGGAACCGCCTGCTGACCGTACGAATAGCCACCGCTTCTACGCGAGGTGACCATCAGCCTCGGGCTCGGACTCGGAAGCTCATCGATCACGTGCAGGCTGTCGCTTAAGTCACGCAGGACTATGGGCTCAGGCAACGCCGCTTGCGACGAGACATCGGCGAATGCTGACGGTACCTCGAGAATCCAGCCGTTGGCGAGGACGCTGCCACCCTGTGCTCTATGGTAGGGGTCTATCTCCTTCTGGCCGAGCGGCCGCGTGCTCAGCACGCCTTCCTCGCCGTACCACGTGATCCTGTATTGTCTTGCGTCCCACACCCACAGGGAATCCCCCTGGAATCCCACAGCCGCAGGGTCCAAAATCTCGCCCGGACCCTCCCCCCTGGCATCGATGCGTCGCACGAGACGACCTGCCTCGTCAAACAACAGAACTCCCGGGAGCCATCGGTCCGCCACCGCCACGATCCTGCCCGGACCGATAGCGGCGTGAATCGGGAGGACGAAGGGCACCGCCGAGGAGTCGGAGGCAGCCTCGTCCCCGACCGTCCAGACCACGTCTACCACCCAACTCGCAACTT
>CAZTUO010000430.1:0-2621 GCA_964616355.1 uncultured Nitrospira sp. | reverse complement strand
CCCCCCCACCGGTCGGACCCCGAACTTGTTCAGGGTCTCGTGAAACTGCTTGAGCGTCAGCTCGACGCCCTGGAGGAGACCCTCGACGGTCTGTCCCTGCTGGGCACAGGAGACTGCCCGCTCCAGGTTGTCAACGACCGGCAACAATTCCTTGAGGATGCCCTCCGCGGCGAACCGGGCCTGCTCCCGCTGGTCTCGCTGGACCAACTTCTTGTAGTTTTCGAACTCGGCGGCTAACCGAAGGTATTTGTCCTGGAGACGCTCCAGTTCCTCGTTCTTGCCGGCCAGCAGGCCGCCGCCATCACCACCTGATCCCGTCTGGGCGGGTTCCTCTCGCGCGCCATCGTGTGACGCGGACGTGTCTCCCTGCAACTCACTGAATGTATTGGGAATACCCTCGTTTTCCGACATTGTGCACACCTGTAGTGCGCTGGAGATAGCCACCGGGGTTTTAAAGTCAACCGGCGCCAGGAGAATTGTTTCCAAAGCCCAGAGCAGAGGCAGAAGGGTTACGCGTCGCCGCACGTGCGGCGGTAGAGCAATTCCAGGCCCTCGAGGGTCAGGAAGGGGCGCACCTCCTGGATCGTGCGCGACTCCGGCGCGATGATCGACGCAAGCCCGCCGGTGGCGATCACCTTGGGTTGATGGCTGATCTCACGCTGCATGCGCGTCACGATCTCGTCCACGAGACCCGTGTAGCCGAAGATCAGCCCGGACTGGATGCTGCTGGTCGTGTCCCGGCCGATGACGGTCTTTGGCCGGACGAGGTCCACCTTCGGGAGCTTGGCGGTCCGGGCCGTCAGCGCGTCCGCCGCGATCGCCAGACCAGGTGCGATCGCCCCCCCGAGGTATTCGCCGGCCTGCGTGACGGCGCAGAAGGTCGTCGCCGTGCCGAAATCCACGACGATGAGGGAGGTCTTGTACCGGTCGTAGGCCGCGGCGGCGTTGACCAGCCGGTCGCTGCCAATCTCCCGGGGGTTGGGGTAGGCCACCGTGAGCCCAGTGTCCAGGTCCGCCGTCACGACCAGCGGGGATCGGCGGAAATAGACCTCCGCCATGGCTTGGAACAAGGGCGTCATCGGTGGGACCACGCTGGAGAGGATGACCCCGGTGATGCGGCTCGGCGCCAGGTCCGCCATGCGGAGCAGGCTGAGCAGCAGCGCGCCGTATTCGTCCGCGGTCTTGGATTGGTCGGTCGCGACCCGCCAATGCGCCCGCAGGGTCTGGCCTTCGAACATCCCGGCGACGACGTGCGAGTTCCCGATGTCCAGGGCGAGCAGCATAGGGGCCTCGTGACACGTGACAAGGGACGCGTGACGGGTGCCGGGTGATTCTCCGCCGGTCCCGTGTCCCCTGTCCCGCTTTCTTATCGGAGGTGGACCACGTCCCCCGCGCGGACCTCCATGAAGCGTCGCTCTCCCGGGCTAGGCAGCGGACCCTCGGGTGCCACCAGGAGCGCGCCGTCCGGGCCGATGGACTCGGCCAGGCCGGTCACGACCGCTCCGTCGGCCAGGCTCACCCGGACTCTGCGGCCGAGCGTCGCGCAGCGCGCCCGGTACTCGTCGGCGAGCCCACTGGCCTCGGAGCCGGCTAAGCGGTCCAGGTGCGCCTCGAGCTGATTGAGCAGCTCGGCCAGGATCGCGGCCCGATCGAAGGACCGTCTGGCCTCGGCGGCCAGCGAGGTGGCCGTTTCCTGGAGGTCTTCCGGGAACCGCTCGAGCGGCGTGTTGACGTTCAGTCCGACGCCGACGACCACGGGAGCCTCGGCGCCGAGGCTGGCCGTTTCGCAGAGCACGCCCGCGACTTTGCGGGTTCCGATCAGCACATCATTCGGCCATTTCACGGTCGGCTCGAGGCCAGTCATGTCTCGCACGGCATGCACCAGGGCGAGCGCCGAGGCCAGCGGGACCCAGGACAACCAGGCGGCGAGCTGCTCCCGGGGGACCTTCCGGCGCAGGATCAACGAGCCGTAGAGGTTGTCGCCCGGCGGCGAGAACCACACGCGCCCGAGGCGTCCGCGCCCGGCGGTCTGGCGTTCGGCCACGACGACCGTCCCATCCGCGGCCCCGGCCGCGGCCAGGGCCAGCGCCACGCTGTTGGTCGAATCCGCCTCCTCCAAGAGGTGCAGGGGCCGGCCGACCGCCCGCGTCCGGAGCCCAGCCTGGACCGCCTCGATGGTCAGAGCCTGCGAGCGGGTCACGGCCGTCATGCCCTCACCGTTTCGCGGCCCGATGGCGCAGGGGCACGAGATCCAGGCTGAGGTCCGCCGCCGGGGCCGAATGGGTCAGCGCGCCGATCGAGAGCAGGTCCGCGCCCGCGGCGGCCAGCTCGCGGGCGGTCTCCAGGGTGATCCTGCCCGACGCCTCCACGAGCGTGCGGCCCTTGATCAACCCGACGGCCGCTCGGATGTCGGCGGGCGACAGGTTGTCGAGCAGGATCACGTCCGCGGCGCCGTCCAGCGCCGCGCGGACCTCCGGGAGCGACTGGCACTCGGTGATCACACGCAGCCCGTGGGCCCCCCGCTCGCGCGCCAGCCGGCAGGCCGCAGTCAACCCGAGCCCCCGGCCGCGGAGCAGCGCGAGATGGTTGTCCTTGATCAGGATGCCGTCCGCGAGCGACTG
>CAZTUO010000429.1:751-2640 GCA_964616355.1 uncultured Nitrospira sp. | reverse complement strand
TTCTCACCCACGGAAGCATAGTCCGGGCCGTGGCGGACTACGTTTTCAAGGCCTTGGAGGGGCGCGGCAAGATCGTCATAGCGGACGCTCCCCAGACGGATTCCTCGTTCGAGGCGATCGTCGGCGTGCTCGGCCTGGACACGATCCGCGATTTTTATCGCTCTCGCGCCTTCGATATCGAGCTCGTCGATCTGCGTAGAGAAGAATGGCAGAATCGAGGGGGAGTGATCGTGCACCGTAGAGGTCTACCGGGCGATCCTCGAGGGGAAGTGGCGATCGACCTCGGCCGCCATAGCGCCTTCGTGGGACACGGCGGCGAAGGGCGCTACTACGGAGCGGATTACGACGAAGGGGAAGTCAACGCCCACCACAGCAACGGACGTCACGAGTACCTGTTGGCAGGATCGGCGATCCGTGCCGATGTCGTCATCAGTCTTCCGAAACTCAAGACGCACAAGAAGGCCGGCATCACGGTAGCGCTCAAGAATCTCGTCGGCATCACCGCCGACAAGAATTGGCTGCCGGACCATACCGAAGGCAGCCCGGAGAATGGCGGTGACGAGCATCCTCAGCCAGACGCCAAGCACCGGAGCGAGCGCTTCCTCGCTGCTCGCTTGCGCTCTCTGGCCGTGCGGCATCCAGGTTTCGGAAGTCTCGTTCTTCTGCTCGCCCGCCAATTGGGTCGACGCGTTTACGGCGATACGGAAGAGGTGATTCGCAGCGGAAATTGGTGGGGAAACGATACGGTTTGGCGCATGTGTCTCGATCTGAACACAGCACTGCTCTACGCCAATCCCGATGGTACGCTTCGTCCGGCTCGGCCGGAATGCCGCAAACGCCATTACGTTCTTGTCGACGGAATCATCGCCGGCCAAGGCCGTGGGCCCATGAATCCGGATCCCGTTCCCTGCGGGATCGTCGTCTTCGGCTTCAACGCGCCTAGCGTCGACGCGGTGTGCGCCTACCTGATGGGCTTCGATCCCGACAAGATTCCGATCGTGCGAGAGGCGTTCCGCCGTCAACCGTACGCGCTCGCCGATTGGGACTGGCGGGACGTTCTTGTGGTTAGCAACCGGCGGGATTGGAACGGGCGCCTTCCTGAGATTTCCGATCGGTCCACCTTCCGGTTTGAGCCGCACTTCGGCTGGAAGGGTCGTATCGAGCGGCCTAATCCGGCAACGACAGTGACTGCAGATGTCTGAGGTCCACAGACTCTACGCGCTCCTGCCTGTCGGTCTTCAGCATCTCGCCTGCTCTGTCGAGGGTTGGCGAGTCAGGCGCCAGCGGTTCGACGCGCACTTTTGGCGGATCCTCGCGGACTTGGAAAAGCGGAGCTGCTGGACGCTCGTCGAGCTGGCCAGCTTCCGCGATGACCGCCTAAGTAAGTTCGTGGCGCATTGCGCGCAATCCGTAGCGTATTACACAAAGATGTTCCGAGACTGCCGGCTCGACCCGCGAGAGATTCGCTCCCTCGGCGACCTCGCACGTCTGCCGATTCTCACGAAGCCCGTGGTCCAGGACCAACTGCCGAATTTCTGCTCGCGCGTGGCACCCCGGCGCGAATTGGTGGTCGCGCACACGAGCGGCACTACGGGTGGGGGGCTCCGTTTCCTGACGACGCGCGCCGCAATTCGGGAGCAATGGGCGGTCTGGTGGCGGTATCGTCGTTGGCACGGCATCCCGTTCGACACTTGGTGCGGATACTTCGGCGGGCGATCGGTGGTACCGTTGGAAGTCCGCCGTCCTCCCTTCTGGAGGTACAATGTTCCGATGCGCCAAATTCTCTTCAGTGGATACCATATGAGCCCAGACAATCTGCGAGCGTACGTTATGGAGCTGCGCCGGCGTCGCCCGCCCTGGCTGCATGGCTATCCCTCGCTGCTTTCCCT
>CAZTUO010000429.1:0-706 GCA_964616355.1 uncultured Nitrospira sp. | reverse complement strand
TGGTTACGAGGTTCGGTGGATCACGACGGGCGCTGAGAATCTTCTCGCGCACCAGGCGGGGCTCATCGAGCGCGCCTTCGGGGTGCGGCCTAGGCAGCACTATGGGCTAGCGGAAGCCGTGGCGAATTTCAGCGAGTGCGAGGCCGGCTATTTGCACGTGGACGAGGACTTCGCCGCCGTTGAGTTTGTGCTCGACGACAGCGCCGGGGCCTATCGCATCGTCGGGACGAACTTCACGAACCTAGCGACACCCTTGGTGCGCTATGACACCGGTGATCTCGCGAGGCTGAAAGAAGGACCTTGTGGTTGTGGGCGGCCGGGACGGGTCGTCGAGTCCGTCGACGGTCGTCAAGAAGATTACGTGATTTTGCCGAATGGCGCGCGACTCGGCCGCCTCGATCATGTGTTCAAGGACCTAGTCTGGATTCGAGAAGCGCAGATCGTTCAGCGGAAGGACGGAAGTCTTGAGATTCGGGTCGTGCTGCGGGTCGATGGGTGTCAGCGCGACGAAGCGCGACTGCTGCGGGAACTCCGGGAGCGGGTGGGCAAGGACATTCCGATCGAGATCGTCTACGTGAACGCCATCGAACGGGGTCGCACGGGAAAGCTCCGGTTTGTCGTTTCCGAAATCGGGTCGCCCGCGTCGATAGGTCTCGGAGGACGCTGCCCACGAGCGATTCCTTCACGGCCCGCCCCCTCCGAGACC
>CAZTUO010000428.1:0-2643 GCA_964616355.1 uncultured Nitrospira sp. | reverse complement strand
ATGACTCACTCTCAGCACCATAAAAAGTGTCTTGACAAACGGGGAGCATTACACGGCTGCTGCCGCACCGCACCGCACACTCGGCGGCAGCCGGAACAGAAAACCGGACATTTCTCCTTTGGGAGAAACCGGACATTTCTATTTTGGCTTGACATTGCGAGGTGTAAGAAGTTGACACGGGTTTCGCGAAAACGTAGCCTGATTTCTCGACCGCCTCCGGTTTCGAGCTGGAGCATGAACGACTGCGCCGTGCGGGACGGGAAACGGCCATGAAGCTGGTGGATCTCGTCAAAGTCAGGCCCAGCGCGATGCTGGCGGTGCTCCGTGCCATGCGCCAGGTGGCGACCCTGAATGGGTCGAAACCGCTGTCCGAAGCCGGGCGTGCATCCCTCCGGGCCGTATCCCGGTACGTCTTCCGCCGCGAAGACAGAGTGGACGTGGACGGGCTCGCGCCGGTCACGCCGGTGGAGGTGGCGGCCGCCCTGTCTGATTCCTCGCTGGCCGAGTGGGCCGCACGGTTCCTCGCCGTGACGGCGCTCGTGGATGGGGTGCTCGACGGAGGGGCCATCGCCCAGGTGCTCGAGTATGCAGCCGCGTTCCAGGTGCAGGAGGGTTATCTCGCGCAGCTCGTCCAGGCGGCGCGGGGGAATCTGGACTGGGCCCTGGCGGACATGACGCGCCAGAACATCCGGAGCCTCTGGGATCAGCCCTGGCGCGACGACGAAGATATCATGGCGCTGATCCTGCCCTACAAAGGGAAACGGGCCGATCCGGCTTTGGTCTCCCGGCACGAGGCGCTCGGCTCGCTGCCGGCCGGCACGTTTGGCCGGGCCTACTGGGAGATTTACAAGAAGAACGGCTACGCGTTCCCTGGCGATCCGAACGGCGTCAATGCGGCCTTCGCCCACCCCCACGATTCCACCCACGTCCTCAGCGGCTACGACACGACGCCGCAGGGGGAGATCCTCGTCTCCACCTTCACCGCCGGCATGCACCCCAAGCTCCCGCTGGAGGGACACATCTTGCCGGTGATCTTCAGTTGGCACCTCGGGATCGAAATCAACAAGTTTGCCGGATCGGCCCGGGGAGCGCTGGATCCGGAGAAGTTCTGGGTGGCCTGGACGCGGGGCGCTGCAGTGTCGGTGGATCTCTTTGCACCCGAGTGGGACTTCTGGGCGGTGGCAGAGGAGCCGGTCGAGACGGTACGGCGCCGGTATCACGTCCCGCCGCTCGATCCGCGTCATGCAGCCAGTAGGCAGTGAACGGGCCGGGCTGATGAACGGGGACGTGCGAAATTTCTGATTGGACTCGAAGAGCCCGCTGAGCTTATGCCCAGCGGGCCCTTTGTTTGCTCGAAACTGGGACTCGGAGTGGCTGACGAACGGCAGGCAGTTCCGTTTGAACCACGGCTCGATCTGCCAGCGGCAGCGATCAACTGGGTCACCGTGAGCGCGGGCGACGCGAAGTTGTTCGCAGGAAGACCAGCGTCTTGCCAGCGTCGAGGGCGTTGAACAGGATGCGCCGTAGGCCGTGAGGAGAGCCCTGGTGAGCATAGAAGACCTTGAGCCCCACCGTTTGGTCGCAGATCGCCCCCCGTGGCGCGATCGCCAGGTGCGAGTCGCGCCGCGCGGCCTGGAGGTTGGCCTTGGCCCGGCTGCCCTGGATCGGTCCGATCTGGACTAACCGCCAAGGAGCAGCGCCGAATGCAGAAGATGGCGGCCCTCTGTTGCGCCAGCGCGGCAAGCGCGTCCGCGTGTGGGAGATCGGCGGTTAGGCAAGAGCTTGCAGGGTCTGGAAGAGCGCGCGAACGGCGGCGCGGAGCTTGGGCAGGGGCAGGGTCCCGTCCAGCACATAGTCCGCCATCCGGACTTTCTTCGCCAGCGGTAACTGGGCGCGGAGGCGCCGGAGCGCCTCTGCCTTGGAGAAGCCGTTCCGGGCCTGCAGGCGGGCGAGCTGGGTCCGGCGGTCGGCCGTCACGACGATCGTGGTGTCCACGCGCTGGTGGGCGCCGGCCTCGAACAGGAGCGGAACGTCGTAGATGACCACGGCTCGGGGATCCTTCCTGGCGATCTCGCGCGTCAGCCTAGCCTGTTCGCGGGCCACGCGCGGATGGACGATGGCGTTGAGCCGGGCGAGCTTCGTGCGGTGCTCGAACACAATACGGGCGAGCGCTCGGCGGTCGAGCCTCCGATCGGGCCGGAGGACCTGCCAGCCGAAGCTCCGTACGATGTCCTTCCAGGCCGGCTTCCCGGGCTGGACCACCTGGCGGGCCAGCTTGTCCGCGTCAATGACGTAGGCGCCGCACTCTTGAAACAGCCGCGCGACCGTACTCTTTCCGGTCGCCAACCCGCCCGTGAGCCCGACGAGCAGCATGCCGGAGGATAGCATGGGGCCGGCGGGCCTCACAAGGAACGACGGGGGCGTCCGGCGGGAGCGGTGCTCCTTTGCCGGTCACTTGACTTGCCGGCGTGCGGCCCTGTATGACGCTAGGCATGCTGCACCGTGTCCAACCGGTCATGCTCGCTGTGCTGACCATCGCCGCGATCGCGGCCTGGGGCGGCGCGACCGTCTGGGCCGAGCCGCCCGCCGCGCCGGTCCTAGCGGAGGAGGCCGCGCCGGCGTCCCGGACGTTTGTCGTTGCGG
>CAZTUO010000427.1:0-2643 GCA_964616355.1 uncultured Nitrospira sp. | reverse complement strand
GGAGGTAGTAATCGGCGAGGTTGGAGCCGATGAAGCCGGCGCCGCCGGTGATGGCGACGGGAGCCTCGGTGCCTCCAAGGGCGTCATGGTTCGACATTTGTTTTTCCCTCGCGCTTATTCCATCGGCCGTTCCGAGGCCGGGGTGCAGTTTCAGGGCCTACCGAGCCACGTACTCGCAGGGCGTCTTGCATCCGCCCAGGATAGCAGAATCATTTGTCCAAAGGCGCCACGAGCCGCGCGCTCCTTCTGCGGCGCCGGCCGGTGGGACGGTAGGTGTTCTGTGGCAATCCTGTTAATGGCGAACCGGAGATCCGACGAGCACCTTAAAGGCGAACAAACTTCTGAGTCCGAATGCGAGATCCAAAGGGCGGAATCCGTTCCGTTCCAGGATGCGGCGGCCCTCGCGAAGGGACCGGAGTTGGGAGATCTCCGGCGGATGAAAACGGAATTCTTTCCGGCCAAGAAGGTGGATCAAGCTCTGTATACCACTCAGCATCTTCTGGGGTAAGGAATCCCGGCCGGGCCAAAACAAAATGAGGCGCGCCTCTTGCTTGAGCACGCGGCGGAACTCTGTAAGAATCCGGTCAATCTCCTCATGGGTGAAGTGTTCCATCACTCCCACATTCCACAACCCGTCGAGGCTGTTACTGGGAAACGGCAGTTGGAAGATATCTCCAGCCAGGCGCACATCCATGACCGGGTGACAACGTTTCAGGACGGAGGGCACAATGTCGAGCGCGATGAAAACCCGTTTGCCCCCCAGCTTGTCCAAACGCATGGACGTTTCAGAGGTACCGGAACCTGCCTCCAGGAAGACTCCGTGCTCCGGAAAGTAGCGATGGCAGTAATAACGGACTGTCCGCGAGAACACCTCCTTGCGGTACCAGCTAAAGAACCGTTGTGCGGCTGTCTGCTGGCGCGCATCCCTCCAGTGATCGGTCCAATCCTCCGCGGCTGTGTGACTGGAGCCCACGCGGAAGTCGGCGATGCCGTCTTCGAGAGGGTAGACGGCCTCGCATCGGCGGCATTGAAGAATGGTTGTGCCGCCGGCGAGGGAACCATGACAACGGGGACAGGCTACGAGAGTGAGAAGTTCGGTGAGGGGGATCCCCGGGGCCCGGTTGGTGGCTGCCGTCATGGTCTGAAGTTCCCCACAGGGATTCTAGCGCCGGTCCTGGGCGGGCGCGGTGGGTTGCGGTCTTGGCACCAAGACGCTGACCTCATCGAAAAGATAGGGAGGCGTCTCGGTGGGTTGCGTTTGCCATCCCGCCGGAATGCGCTCGATCTCCTCATAGTGGTCCAGAAGTTTTTCACGGATTCCACTCGACTTCGGCCACAGGAAATGATCGTACCAAAAATCGGGTGAGTGCAGGCGGCGGACGAGTATTTTGGCGTAATGGCGACGTTCTATACGTTTTAAAACTCCCGAGAAGTCGCCGGTATGAGAGTAACCGCGCTCTCCGATGCACGGGGCGCGATCGCGCATGACGACGCCACGCGCGAGGTAAATCCAGGAACCGGCATCGAGCAAGATGGAGCGGGCGGGGGCACTTTGAAACTGGCGCTCGATTTGCGTCACGTAGTCATAGGCCTCTCGCGGGATGGCGGGTAGCGGTACGCGGATGAATCCCATACCTCCGAACAGCAGAAGGAGTCCGACAGTTGTCAAGGCGGCCCGAAACCAGCAAAGCCAGGTTGTGCTCCGAGCGACCGGCCGGAGCAGGGCCGGCCAGATCCGCTGGAGCGCCACCAGGAACCAGACCATTGCCAGCATCGAGCCCGGCCCGATGTGGTTCATCATCCAGGCAATGCCGCTCGAGTAGATTTCAGTCAGGGTAAGCAGCAGCCAGACGAACCACGGACCGAGCAACGCGGGCAGTGCTGCGCCTCGTAGCAAGGCCCATGCCCCCGCCAACCCGGCGGCCACATACGGGGATATGGCTAGTAAGTGCCGGAAACCGCGCAGCGGGGATACGCCGTGCGCACCGAGTACGGTCAACACCCAATAGCGAAACGGCTCGCCCCATAGCAAGTAGCCTGCGGCGATGAGCAAGGCGGCGAAAGCCGAGCCCGCCACAAGCACAGTGAGTACACGGGCCAAGGAGCGCGGCCGGTCGAAAGCGGCCAGGTACAGTACAAACAGGGGCAGCCAAACGAGGAGGCTCTGTTTCACAGCAAAGCCGATTCCGGGCAGAACGATCATTGCGAAAAGGCAGCTCCGGCTGCGGCAGAGCACATAGTTCAGCAAGACGTAGTAGGCCGCCGCGCAGACGAGCAGCGAGAGCGCATCGTTGTGCAAGTTGTGTGTGAACGGGTTCGTCAGGGGATTGGTCGCCGCCAAAAACAGGAGGGGTACGGTCAGCACGGGCCACAATTTCGAGGCGGGGCCGGCGACGGAGAGGCCGCTGATGCGGGCCAGCTTCTGACAGCAGGCAGAGGCGAGGGCGAGCGCCCCGAGGACGAAACATACCTGGATGATTCGGTATGCCGGAACGGACGTAGGCTTGCGGGCCAGCGCGGCCAGTGCGTAGGTGATCAGCTGCGCCCCAGGCGGATACGTGAAGGACTCGTTGTTGCGTTCGTCCGTATACAGCGGATAGCGCGTGCGGAACTTGATGATGTCGTTGACGAAGTCGCTTTCGG
>CAZTUO010000426.1:0-2648 GCA_964616355.1 uncultured Nitrospira sp. | reverse complement strand
CGGCTTCCCGATCCGCAGCGGTAGGCAGCACGCGCTCCAGAAACTGGCGCACGCCGTTCACGCTTGTGAACACCAACCACTGGTACCGCGCCAGCTCGGCCAGGGCCGCGTCCACGTCCCCCCAATCCTCCGGCGGCACGACTTGAATCATGGGACACTCGACCGGCTCGGCCCCCGCCTCCGCCAGCAGGGCCGACAGCTCGGGCGCCTGCTCCCGCGGGCGCGTGACGAGGACGCGCTTCCCGAACAGGGGGCGGCGCTCGAACCAGTTCAACCGGTCGCGGAGCCGGACAACCTCCCCGATCACGATCACGGTCGGCGGCTCCAGGGCAGCCTCCTTCGCCTTCTCCGCGATGTCGGCCAGCGTGCCGACGACCGTCCGCTGGCTTGCGCGGGTCCCCCACCGGATCAGGGCGACCGGCGTGCCCGGCGACTTCCCCTCGGCTAAAAGACGCTCCACGATCATGCCAAGATTCTTCATGCCCATGAGGAAGACGAGCGTCCCGTCGGCCGAGGCCAGTCGGGGCCATTCCAGCGCACTCCCACCCTTTTCCGGATCCTCATGGCCGGTGACGAAGGCCACGGTGGAAGCCAGGGCCCGGTGCGTGACGGGAATGCCGGCGTAGGCTGGCACTGCCACGGCCGAGGTGACACCGGGGACCACCTCGAACGGCAGCCCCGCGTCGGCGACGGCCTCCGCCTCCTCGCCTCCGCGCCCGAAGACAAACGGGTCGCCGCCTTTCAGCCGGACGACGATCTTCCCCGCCCGGGCCTTCTCCACGATCAACCGGGTCACTTCCTTCTGGCTCTGATACCGGCCGCGGCCGCGGCGCCCGACGTAGATCCGCTCGGCGTGCGCGGGAGCATACGCGAGAAGGACCGGGTTCGCCAAGTGGTCGTAGAGCACCACGTCCGCCCGCTCCAAACACTCCTTGCCCCGAAGCGTCAGGAGCTTGGGGTCCCCTGGTCCCGCCCCGACCAAGTACACTTTTCCAACTAGATTAGATTCGTTCTTCATGAATTACTGTAGATTTCCTTTAAGATCGTGTCGCCGCCTTGCGCCAACAGTCGCTCAGCCAGCCGGACGCCGAGCACCTGGGCCGCTTCCGCCCGTCCTTCGAGCCGATCCCTGACCAGGCGCCGCCCATCGACGCTCGCGATCAGGGCTTCCAACGCCAGGCGGTCGTCCTGCACCGTCGCGTGCGCCGCGATCGGGACCTGACAGCCTCCTTCCAGCCGTTCGAGCAGGGCCCGTTCCGCCATGACCGCCAGCCTCGTGGGAAGATGGTCCAGGGGCGCCACCAACTGGCGCACGAACCGGTCGTCGCGGCGGCCTTCGAGGCCGAGCGCGCCCTGCCCGATGGCTGGCAAGCTGACCGCCGGGCTCAGGTACTCGGTGACCTCGCCCGCCCAGCCCATCCGCTTGAGCCCGGCCGCGGCCAGGATGATCGCCTCGTAGTCCCCTTGCCTGAGCTTGCGGAGGCGCGTGTCGAGATTCCCCCGGAGCATGGTGACAGCGAAATCGGGTCTCCGGTTGAGAAGCTGCGCCTGCCGCCGCAGGCTGCTCGTGCCGATCCGAGCGCCGCGGGGCAGCTCATCCAGCCCGCGCCCGGAGTGGCTGATCAGGACGTCGCGCGGATCCTCGCGCGCCGGCACGCAGAGGATCTCCAGCCCTTCCGGGAGCCGCGTCGGGACATCCTTCATGCTGTGCACGGCCAGATCTATGTCGCCGCGCTGGAGCGCCTCTTCGATCTCCTTGACGAAGAGGCCCTTGCCGCCGATCGCGGCGAGGGGCACGTCGGTGATCTTATCGCCGGCGGTCTTGATGCGCTCCAGCCGCACGGTGAGTCCCGGGGCGAGGGCCTGCAACCGGGCCTGGACCCATTCGGCCTGCCAGACGGCCAGCCGGCTCCCGCGCGTCCCGACCACGAGCGTTGACCGCTCCCCGCTCCTTCCGCTCACACGCCCCTCACCGGCCTGGCTCCTGGTAGGGACTCGGCACCGGCCGGGGCCGTTCCCCTGGCAGCTTTTCGCCCATGTCGTCTCGTCCCGTCCCTAGCCGCTCCGGCGCGGCTGGCCCGGCGGAGACGCCTCGGTACATCCCCATCCCGCCGCGATAGTAGGATGCCACGAGCAGAAAGCTGACCAGCGCCAGGATCGAGAGCAGGTACACGACCACGTCCCAACGGAAGCCCTCTTTCTCCCGGTAATCGTACCCGCACCGTGGACAGTCCGGCAGCGGATCATGGCCTAGATACGTGTGCCGGCATTTCGGGCAGGTGAACAGCTTCGGTCCCTTCGCCATGCCGTCCGCCCTCCATCCGACGCCCCACCGTCTGCCGGGCCCTCCGTCGCAGCCGCCGCGGGGCGCTCCCACCTCTTCCGACCATCCATCGAGCCGGCGCGGACCATCCGGTTCCCAGCGCCGGAGGCTCGACAGCGTCCGGGCTTGAGCAGCCTCCCTGCCTGAAGTGGAGCGGCCTTTGCGGTCCGGAAACTCAGAAGCCCGCCGCCCGCGGCCGTCGTCGCCGCAGGGGCGCCGAGGGACGGAGCCGGGCGCTACTCGCCGTCGTCGCGGGGCGCAACCGGGCCGGGCGCGACCTTGGTTGCCTCGCGGCCGGCTAGCTCTTCGGCACCAGCCTTCTGAG
>CAZTUO010000425.1:577-2652 GCA_964616355.1 uncultured Nitrospira sp. | reverse complement strand
CGTGTTTGCGCCACGGATCCGTGACATACAGTAGCTTCTGCTCTCAGGTGTCAGGACGTCCGCCATCATTCGCCCCACTCAGCCCGCCTCACCCACGCAGAATGCCCTGCCGAATAATTTCTGCGACCCTTCGCGCAATCGCCCTGGCCATGAGCGGAGGAACGGCATTGCCCACCTGGACATACTGCTCTGTTCTGGTTCCCTCGAAGAAATAGTTGTCTGGAAACGTCTGGATCCGGGCAGCTTCACGAACCGTCCAGCTTCTGCACTGGCTCGGATCGTGGTGAATGTAGTAGTGACCATCCTTGCTGATGTGGGCGGTCACCGTCGTCGCTGGTGCGTATCCCACCTGCACGCGGAACCGGTCATCGAACAGCTCGTTTGTGTTCCGGGCCTGCCACGCATTGCGATGGTCCGGCAACAGACTCTCCGGGAAATCGCGCAGCTTCGGCGTCCTGCCGTGGGCAAGACCAAAGCAGCTCACGAAAAGGTATCTCGCAAGGTCGTCGCGCCTGTGGGGACGGCTCTCATGGTTGCAGGCACCTTTCAAATTCTCATCCAGGTACCACTCCCGGAGTTGACGCCGCATGCGGCTCCGTCCGAGACCCTTCACGAATCGCCCTCCAGCGTCACTGCGCTCAGCCGCTGCGGCGATTGCGTCCCTCGCAATTGACCTCAGCCGGCGGTCTGGGTGATGGCAAAGACCCTCACGCCAGGCCTCTTCCAACGCCGACTTCCATCTCTCGGCTGAATCCGCTTCTCTGGAAAGCCGGCTGCGCAACCGCGGGAGGTCATCCAGAACCTCCAGCACGGTTGGGGTCTCCTGTTGGGAGTCCCGGATCAACAGGTTCGCGTGTTTCACATCGCTCCGCACCCCCACTAATACCACCCGATGCCGCCTCTGCGGAACACCGTGATCTTCTGCGCGCATGACAAAGTCGTAAGCCCGCCATTCCACAAGGTCACTTTCAGCGTTGTCGGCCGGAAAGATCCTGTAGCGGACAGCCGTCCCACTCCTGCCAAAATCGCGCCCATCGGCAAGGGCTGCGCCGGGAGCAGACAGATCGCTGAGAATCCTGTGAAACATCCAGTCCCCGTTTACCCGGCATGACACGAGTCCCTTGACGTTCTCCATTACGAACACCGCCGGAGAAAATCTCGCAAGAATGCTCAGATAGCAACGGTAGAGATAGTGCCGCACATCCGATTCGAACTCCCGCCGCGGCCGTTTGGCCATCCTGGACCGACCCACGATTGAGTACGCCTGGCACGGCGGACCTCCGATCAGCACCCAGACCCCGCGGCAGCCCCTCAGCCGGTTCCCGATTCCGGCGCAGATCTCAGTATCATCGGCGGTCCCTAGCTCCTTCCGAAGGGATGAAGCCAGCGCCCGGTCGCGCTCCATGGGGAAGCGGTTAAGAAGGCCATCCCAGGAGAGCTCTCCACGCAGGTACGCATAGTACTCTGGTGGAACATCCTCTCTGCGGAACTGCCGAAAAAAACTCCGAAGTACCAGCGTCCGGTAGGCGGCGGCATCTTTCTCCACTGAAAGAACAATCTGAAACTCAAGATCCGGGTCGTCAAGCGAGGCAAAGCCCTCTCCAAGCCCACCCGGCCCGGCAAACAGATCGACCACAGGAACTCTGATCTTATCGGACTTCATAATCAGCCAAAACAACACCCCCGCGGTCCGATCCGATCTGATCCGATGCGGCGGACTGCTCCGCGCGATGTCGGGCTCAGGAGTACGGTCGGCATCCCACGTCCATGCGGCCGCCACCGCCGAGGGTACGGAGGATGAGCCAGTCACTCCACGCCACTGCGCTTCCGGCGGTGCCCAGTAGCCATAATAACCCACCCCCACGGCGCTTCCGGCGGTGCCCAATAGCCGCCATAATCCTGCCACGGGCCGGTGCGGATCGAATCGGTGGGCGTGATGATAGCGACGCGGGTCGGCACATGCTCTATCGCGGCCCGCCAGTCAGTGCGCGGGATCCGCGCCAGCGCAGCGGCAAGCACCCTGGTATCACTCCATGGTCCCGCAGCGTTACGGCTGCGGCCAGTGAGCATCACGG
>CAZTUO010000425.1:0-567 GCA_964616355.1 uncultured Nitrospira sp. | reverse complement strand
ATACAGTGAGCCAGTCGCTCCACGTGCCGTTGTGAGCGACCGCCCCCGCGCGAGTCGTGATATCTGCATCGAGTCTAGGCCATCGCTCGATGGGGAACGGGTGACATAGACCTAGCTCTCTGCCGCCAGTCGAGGCCAGGCGAAAATGGACGATATAGGGCATCGGCACGGCCTGAGCCAGCCGGATGACTTGGGCCGGGTCCATCGATCGGACGATACGCACCTGGCCCCGCTCACGCCACGCGATCCGGCTCCATCAGCGTTGAGCCGGGCCTGCCACTCCATCTCCGCCGACGACGGCCGCCTACTTTCCGCTACGGCTATCCAACACATGCTGCTTCCTCCTTTGCGGTAGCCATCTCAGCCACAACTCTACCGATCGTGTCGATGATATCCGCCTGACCGCTCTGGCGGATATCCCATGACAGCCAGATATGCCACGGGCTATCATCTCGCAAGGAATCCTGCAACGGCCAGTAATTGACAATGGATTTGGCCATTGGATTCCGCGAATAGATCAGCCCATCGCCTCTAGATTGGCGCAGCCCACCGATGATGATCGTGCGC
>CAZTUO010000424.1:0-2682 GCA_964616355.1 uncultured Nitrospira sp. | reverse complement strand
GCCTGGCAGCTTGAACGACAGAGGGAACGTGATCTATGAACCTGGAGCCACTCATGAGAATTTCAACTAAGGTCTTGACAACCCCGCACTGGGGAGGTGGTTGGGTTCCTGCACGCCGACGACCTGTTCGCCGGCCCGCGGGTGCTGAGCTGGGTGGCGGAGGCGTTCCACGACCCGGGGGGGCGACGCCGTGTACGGCGATCTGCAGTATGTGCGGCGCGACGATCCGACGCGGATTGTTCGGCATTGGCGGTCGGCCCCCTTTGCCCCAAGAATGTTGACGCGAGGATGAATGCCGCCGCATCCGACCTTGTATTTGCGCCGCGCCGTATATGAACGGCTGGGCGGGTCGATACGACTTACCGCATCGCCGCGGACTACGAATTCATCTTGCGCTTGTTTTCCCGCCCAGGACTGCGCGCCGTGTACATTCCGCGCGTGATGGTGAAGATGCGCCTCGGTGGCATCAGCAACCGCTCGCTGCGATACGTGCTGCGCAAGCCGGCCGAAGATTGGCGTGCGTTGCGCCACCACCGTATCGGCAGGATTTCGGCGCTGCTGTGGAAAAATTTCGGCAAGATCGGCCGATTCGTCACGTCGGCGGCGTCGACAGCCCTGAAACGATGACGCGAAAGACCGCACTCCTCACCGGCGTCACCTGCCAAGACGGCGCGTATGTGGCCGAGTTCCTGCTCAAGAAGGGTTACGAAGTGCGCGGTAAGCGCCGCATATCTTCGGGATGCGCCGGTGTTTCAGACGGTGATTCCCTCGAAGTTGTTCGAAGCGATGGCGATGGGCATTCCGGTCCTGCACGGTGTCGAGGGCGAATCGGCCCGGCTGGTGGACGCGAAGGCTGCGGGGGCACGTTTGCGCCGGGCAATGCGGCGAGCTTTGCCGATGCGGTCGTCCGCCTGGCCGGCGCCCCGGCGCTCTACGAGCGGTGCCGGGCCAACGCGGAGCGCGCGGCCCAGCGGTACGATCGCCGGCGACTGGCGCGCGACATGTTGTGCGTGCTGACCTCGGTCGCCGAACGGGCGGCTCTGCGAACGAGGGATTGGTCGGGGTCGGCCATCGAACCGTCGTGAGGTGTCTTGCCCGCTCGGCGGTCAGCCTCTCGCGCGGAAACCGATCAGGTGCGGTGCGGGTCGCGCGGCTCGTTCCTGCCCGTGAGATGCCCTGATCCCGTGATCGTGACACAAAGCCGATGGTTTTGCTTTCATCCTGCACTCATGGCCGGTCCGTTCCGTTAGGAGGGAGGTCTGGTGATTGATTGGAATGGTGTTGGAGCGGTGGCTGGATTGTCGGTTGTGCTCTGTACGCTGGGTTGTCTTGCGCTCGCGCTCAGGCCTCGGTGGCATGTGAGCTGGATGGCCGATTCCGTGAATGGGGATCGGCGGAAGGTCCATCGGCATCCTGTCCCTCGGGTTGGCGGCCCGCTCAGGTGGGGATTCTTGGGCGATGAAGGCAAAGGGAAAAGGAGAAGACGCTACTTTCCCAAGACCTCTTTGTGGGTTCCGACGGCTGTAATCACGATGCTTCTTTTGTCTCGGATGTAGGTTGCTCTGTAGTTCATGGTAATGCTGAACGCCCACTGCTCCGCGCCTATCAGCTTCTCATTTTGCAGGCTCGGATGAGAGGGATTGGCAGTGAGCCGCTCCAACTGCTCCCAGAATTTCAATCGAACTTCCTTGGGCAGGCCGTTCAGCTTTTGCAGGACAGATTCAGGGATGACGAGGTCAATCGCCAAAGTGCTTCCGAGCCTCTTTCACGGATTTGAAGACCTTCACCTTTCCCTTTTCAAGGTCCTTACGGGATCGGGCAATCTGCTCCTGCCAGTCCTTAGCCCAGAACCACGCTTGGTCTCTCGGAATCTCAAGGATCGGCCGGATCACAATTTTATCGCCTTCGGCCGACACCTCTACCCGCTCGCCGACACTCAAGGGAATCGTGGCGCGCACCTCTTCCGGGATGGTGACCTGGTACTTGTCCCGGACTTTGACAGTGGTCCCCATAGTGCATTCCCCTCACTGCCTGAAGTATTACTGTATTACTTTAATACAATCATACCTTGCATCCCGAAGGCTGTCAAGGGACCACTGCGAGAGGCCGTAGAGCACGAGCATGGTGATTCTGGGCGTGAACGCCTACCACAGGGATGCGAGCGCGGCGATCGTGGTGGATGGGCAGCTCGTCGCTGCGGCCACGGCGAGCAGCGAGCCGATCCACCAGGCGACCGGGATGTGCCGCAAGCGGGTGCGGATCGTGCTCGTGGGTGTGACGGGACTCGAGCTGCGGCGGAGCGACTTCTACGGTCGCGCCGCGATCCGCCGGTGGGGCCTGGCGCCGGGGGTGAGCGTGCTCGGTGCGGGTAGTTACGCCACTGCCGCTTCGAGGAGGCAAGCTCGGCCCCCAAGCGCGTCTTCACGGATCCCGCCACGGATGCGGTGGTGATCGCCACCTGGCACGTCAGCCATGCCGCCTACGTGCTGCAGGCGATCGAGGCCGGCAAGCACGTCTTCTGCGACAAACCCCAGTGCCTGACGCTCCAGGAGCTCGAACGGATCGAGAGCCTCTGCCGCCGGCTGGCGGAGGAGGGCCGCGCCCTGGTGCTCCGAGGTATGATTAAAAGGTGTGGGCGTGCCAGGTGAAGGGTTCGTGGCCCAGCCGGTGCAAGTCCGGCCG
>CAZTUO010000423.1:0-2683 GCA_964616355.1 uncultured Nitrospira sp. | reverse complement strand
CTATCCACGCCGAGAGAGACCGGTACTTCCTTCGGGACGAGCAGGGCCAGGTGCTGGTCTCGGCGGAGCTCGTGCCGACGGGCGCGGTATTGCTCGTGGATCGGGACTGCCGGCTGATGGGCGCCGTGTCGGCCGACCAAGATCGGCCGCGCCATCGAGCGGCTGGCTACGCGCGAGGGCAGCGCGTCCTCGGGGTAACGCCTCCGTGGGAATCATGAGCCGGCTGAAGAGGCGGGCGGGCAGCGCGGCTGCCGAGTAGCGTGACTCCAGTCGCCCGGTTCAACAGCGACCCGCCCCCGGACCGTAGGCGCTCGCCGTGATGGGGGTGCCGTCATGAAGCCGCCGAGCAGCACGGGAGGCACGGGACGCTGGCGGCTCGCGATCGCCAGTGTCCTGGCCTCCGCCCTGCTCCTCTATAGCCTCCTCCTCTGGCTCACCGTCGAGCTGCCGACGGAGGATGCACGCCGACCGCTGCTCTTGTACGCCGCCCCCACCTGGATCGGTCCCGGAACGGATCTCGCGTCCAGCCATCTGGCCACAAGGCTGGCGCGGCTCGGCTATCGCCGGGTCCTTCGGGACGTTCGGGCTCCCGGAGAATACCGTCTCGCGCCGACCGCCCTGGACCTCTACCTGCGGACGGACCCCTCGCACGCCGGGCCAGCGGAGCCGGTCCGCCTGTCGCTCGATGGGGGACGGGTCGCCCGGCTGTCCGCGCTCCCGCTAGATGAAGAACTCCCGTCCATCTCGCTGGAACCGGAGCTGCTGAGCGGGTTCGAGGACGGTGCGCGCCAGGTCCGCCGCTGGCGACCCCGGTCCGCCTTTCCAGAGCCGCTTGTGGCAACGGTGCTCGCGGCCGAGGACCATCGGTTCTACGAGCACATCGGGGTGGACCCGCTCGCGATGGCCCGTGCCCTCCTCGCCAACCTGCGGCACGGAGCGGTGCGTCAGGGCGGGAGCACGATCACCCAGCAGCTTGCCAAGAACCTCTATTACGGTCGCCAGCGGACCCTGGCCCGTAAGGTCCAAGATTCGCTGGCCGCGCTCATCCTGGAGCGAAAATACGGCAAAGACGACATCCTGGAGGCCTACCTGAACGAGATCTACCTGGGCCAGATCGGGCCAGTCGCGATCTACGGGGTGGCGGAAGCGGCCGAGCGTTACTTCGGCAAGCCAGTCGAGACCCTCACCCTGCCGGAAGCGGCACTCCTCGCGGGCATGATCAAGGCGCCGAACACCTATTCGCCACTGCGGGACAAGCAGCTCGCCGTCCAGCGGCGCAACCAGATTCTCCAGCGCCTCCGGGAACTGGGCTGGATCTCCGAGCCGGCCTACCGAGCCGCGGTTAAAGCCCCGCTCCGCCTTGCCTCGAGGCTCGAGGGCCTGGCGCACGGCTCCCACTTCCTCGACTATGTGCTCCATCTCGTGGAGGCGTCCCAGGGCGCGACACTCCCCGCCGGCACGCGGATTGACACGACCCTGGACCCGGTGCTCCAACAGCTCGCCGAGGAGGCCGTCGCCAAGGGGCTCGCGCGGCTGGAGGCCCGCTTTCCGGCGCTGAGACACCGGGCAGGGCCGCTCGAGGGCGCGCTCGTCGCCCTGGACCCGCGACGCGGCCACCTCCTCGCCATGGTGGGCGGGCGGGACTACGCCAAGAGCCAGTTCAACCGGGCCGTGCAGGCCCGGCGCCAGGCCGGCTCGCTGCTGAAGCCCTTCGTGTACCTGGCGGCGTTCGAGGCGGGCCTGGAGGCCCCGGAAGGAGCCGTGACCCCTGCCACCCTGGTCAGCGATACGCCGATCTCCTTCGACGCGGGACCGGTTGTGTGGAGCCCGCAGAATTACGACCGGCAATTCCACGGGGAGGTCACGGTCCGGACAGCGTTGGAGCAGTCGCTGAACGTGCCGGCGGTCCGGGTGGCCCAGATCGTCGGGCTCAAGCGGCTCGTCGCCCTGCTCCGCGCGCTGGGCCTGACGGCTCCGCTGGAGGAGAACCTCGCGCTGGCCCTCGGTGTGGCGGAGGTCTCTCTGCTGGAGATCACCGCCGCCTACGGGGCCCTCTCGCAGGGAGGCCTCTACGTGGCGCCCACTGGCCTGCAGGCGATCCGCCTGCCGAGCGGTGAGACCCTGCTACCTGAAGTCCAAGACCGCCGCCAGGCAGTCTCGCCCCAGGCCGCCTACCTGGTGACCGCGCTGCTCAAGGGCGTCGTGGACCGGGGAACAGCGGCCGGAGCGCGGACGCTGGGACTGACGAGCATCGTCGCGGGAAAGACAGGTACGACCGACGGCGAGCGGGACGCTTGGTTCGTCGGCTATACGCCGGACCTGGTCATCGGGGTCTGGGTCGGCTTCGACGACGGCACCCCGCTGCACCTCACCGGGGCCCAGGCGGCGCTGCCGATCTGGGTCGCCTTCGCGCGGCACGTGCTCCCGCCCGACTCAGCGGATTTTTCCGTGCCCGCGGGGATCGTCACCCGCAGCATTGATCCGGCCAGCGGTCTGCTGGCCACAGCGGGCTGTCCGGAGGCGATCGAGGAAGTCTTCATCGAGGGCACCGAACCGGAGGACTCCTGCCCCCTCCACGGCGGGGGCTTCTGGGATCGCCTGCGGCGGAGCCTGGGACTTTAGCCCCGCGCCTACTGTCTGTATCCGTACAGCCAGCGGGCAGTTGTCCGCCCGACGTTCCGGA
>CAZTUO010000422.1:0-2684 GCA_964616355.1 uncultured Nitrospira sp. | reverse complement strand
CGAGAAACTCCGGATGGATGCAGTGCCAGATCCCCTCGCCGTATTTGACCATATCGAGGTAGGGCTTGCCGGCTTGCTCGCGTGCCACGGCCCGGGTGAGGTTCTGCCCCTGGACGTAGCCGATCTTGGAGACCACGATCACTTCCTCGCGCCGGAGCTCGCCCTTCTTGATCAGCTCGGCCAGGACGCTCCCGACCAGCCGCTCGCTCTCGCCGTCTCCGTAGTTGGTCGAGGTGTCAATAAGGTTGCAGCCTTCGCGCAGCGCCTTGCGAAGCGCCTCGCGATGCTCCGGGTCGTCCACGGCGATCCGATAGCCGCCGAAGCCCAGCCGGCTCGTCGTGAGCCCGGTCGAGCCGAGCGCGGTGTAGCCCTGTTCCGCATGTTCAGATGGCCCCGTGGTGGCGAGCCAATTCACCATCCGGGCCGCGTAGGCGCCGGTGCCGCCTGGCGTGGCGGATCCGGGGAGGCGGAAGCCGGAGAGGACCTTCGCGCGGGCGGTCTCCGGGGCGGGACCAGCCGCGGCGGCCAGGGCGGCCGCGACCTGGCCCGGCTCGGTGACCGGAGACTGGCAGGCGAAGTTCCGGCAGACGTAGAGGGCAGCCTGGCCCGCAACGAGCCTCTTGTCCGCCAGCAGAGGGTGTCGCAGGGGCTCGCGGCGGGACGGATCGGCGTGGGCAAGGATCCGATCGGGGAGGTAGTGGCGGCGGAGTTCCGCCCGGAGCGCCTCGTAGCCCGCCTCGCCGGGCCTTCCTACGAGCGCGAGCTCGACCGGGCCGTGAAGGAGCAGGTCCACGACGAGCAGGCTTTTGGCGAAGGCGCGTGGATGGCGGGCGATCGTCCGCCCGTGGGCGCGGACCGCTCGCGCCGCCGCTTCTCGGAAGTCCTCCCGTCCGAAATGAAAGGCCAGGCGGGCGAGGACGGAAGCAGCGACGGCGTTCGCGCTGGGGGTGGCCCCGTCGGGTCCCTCCCGGCTCCGAAGGATCAGCGCTTCGTGGTCTGCGGCGGTTGTGTAGAACCCGCCGTGCTCCTCGTCGGAGAAGTCTGCCAGGATCCGCTCGGCGAGCCGCACCGCTTCATGCAGGAACCGCTCGTCCGCCCCGGCTTCATAGAGGTCAATCAAGCCTTCGGCGAGGTAGGCATAGTCTTCCAGATAGGCCTTGAGGTGCGCCTTCCCCTGGCGGTAGGTCCGGTAGAGGCCGCCGTCCGGGCGGGAAAGCGTGCGTAGCAGGAAGTCGGCCGCTCGGGTCGCGGCGGCGAGGTAGCGCGCTTCGCCCAGGACCCGCGCTCCCTCCGCCATCGCGCCGAGCATCATCCCGTTCCAGGCGGTGAGGATCTTGTCGTCGAGCCCAGGTGGCACGCGTGTGCGTCGGGCCTCGTAAACAAGTGGACGCAGGCGGGCAATCGTGGCCTGCAGGTCCTCCATCGAGAGGCCCAGCTCGCGGGCGACCTCGTCGGCCGGGCGGAGGCGATTTGGAATATTCTTCCCTTCCCAGTTGCCGGCGGCCGTGATGTCGTAGTAGACGCAGAAGCGGCGTGCGTCCTCCTCAGTCTGGAAGATCCGGCGGATCTCCTCCGGCGTCCAGACGAAGAACTTGCCCTCCTCGCCTTCGGAGTCGGCGTCGGTCGCCGAGTAGAAGCCGCCCTCGGGCCCCGTCATGTCGCGCAGCACGTAGTCGAGCGTCTCGGTTGCGATCCGCCGGTACTCGACCGCCCCCGTCGCCTGGTAGGCTTCCAGATAGACACGCGCAAGGAGCGCATTGTCATAGAGCATCTTCTCGAAGTGGGGGACGAGCCAGCGTTCATCGGTGGCATAACGCGCGAAGCCGCCGCCGATCTGGTCATAGATCCCGCCGGCAGCCATCGCGTCGAGCGTCTTCCGAACCATCTGGATGGCCAGGGCGTCTCCGGTCCGGTGGTGCCACCGAAGCAGGAGGGCCAGGGCCGTCGCGGGCGGAAACTTGGGGGCCCCGCCGAAGCCCCCATACCGGGGATCGAAGTCGGTGGCCAACTGGGCCACTGCGGCCTCGATCTCAGCTTCACCAACCGCTATAGGATCAATGACTTGTATTTCTTTCTTCAAGGCTTCTGTGAGATGTATTGCCTGCTCCCGCAGGGCTGCGGGATCCTTGCGCCAGAACTCAGCGACCTTCTGCAGCAGGGTCGCGAACCCCGGCCGGCCCCAGCGGTCCGTGGGTGGGAAGTAGGTGCCGGCGTAGATGGGCTGCTGGTCCGGCGTGAGAAAGACGGTCATCGGCCAGCCGCCCTGCCCGTGGTTCAGCGCGAGGGTCGCTTGCATGTAAATCTCGTCGAGATCGGGCCGTTCCTCGCGGTCCACCTTAATGCAGACGAAGTGCTCGTTCATGAGGGCAGCGATGCGCTCGTCCTCAAACGACTCGCGCTCCATCACGTGGCACCAGTGGCAGGCGGAGTAGCCAATGGAGAGCAGGATGGGCTTGTTCTCCTCCCGGGCGCGCCGGAGTGCCTCCTCGCCCCAGGGATACCAGTCCACGGGGTTGTAGGCGTGCTGGAGCAGATAGGGGCTGGTCTCGTGGACCAGGCGATTGGGCCTTCTCGACTTCTCGATGGATTCGCTCATGCGTGCTTCGGGGCTAGGATGGCCGCGCGCCGGGCGCGAGAAATCCCACCATACCGTGCGGATCGGGGATTCTGCAATCGGGCAACAC
>CAZTUO010000421.1:2093-2705 GCA_964616355.1 uncultured Nitrospira sp. | reverse complement strand
TGAAGAGGACATTCCTACTTTGGCAGAAGCGGACATTATCATTTTGGGATTACACGAATGTTCTCCGACCTTCGGCGGCTGGACAGGCTCGAAGGCCGCCGAGTAAGATAGCCACGCCGTGGCAGCCCCGCGGGGGCCGCGGCTCCAATCACTCGCGACGTCCACCAAGTCACGTGAAGCTCCTCGACCTGCTCGACCACTTCTCGTACGCGCTCGCCGAGGAGCGCGACGCCGCCGCCTCGCGCGGGCTGGACCGTCCCGTTCCGGGCACGGCCGGGCGGCGGCTCCTGACCATCGGCACCCTCCATCTCTACAGCTTCTCCGTCCCGGCCGAGACCTTATTGTTCGAGGACCTGCCGGTCACCGTCATCCCACCCGAGGGCACGGAGCCGGCCGAGGGCTTCATCGTCGGGCGTGCCGAGGGTGCCATCTGGCTCCAGACCTTCGACGCCATCGGCCAGATGCTGCCCTCCGCAACGATCGTGCCCGACGCCACCGCCTTCTTCGACGCCGCCGCCAAGCGGCTCGCCGAGATGGCGGTCAAGACCGACTGGTACACGCTGGGGCCGGCCGAGCGGCTCGTGCCCTGGCTGGACCCCGAGCAGGCCGGCC
>CAZTUO010000421.1:0-2080 GCA_964616355.1 uncultured Nitrospira sp. | reverse complement strand
GCTCCGCCGCGTTCACCACGCTCTGGGCGGACAGCCTGGCCGCCCGGCGGGCCAAGCTGGCCGGACTCGCCGTGGAGCTGGTGCGGGCGAACAAGCGGCTCCTGCTCGTCAGCCCCAGCCATCGTGACGCCGATGAGATCCTCGGCCTCATCGCGCGGACCATGCGCGCGGGCGGGCTCATCACGTACAAGAGCCTGCTGTGCCGTTACGAGCTCACCGTGATCGGCGAGGCGGCCGGGATGCCGCTCCACGACCTCGGCTTCGAGGCGCAAGTCCACCAGTTCTTCGCCAAGGCGCGGTCGGAGAAAGCCTCGCTGCGCCGCAAGTACGAGCGGTTCCGGGAACTCACGCCGCTCCTCGCCTACAAGGCCGAGAAGCAGCGCGACCTGGACGAGGTCAAGCACCTGGAGTGGCGCCTCCTCCACCAACTCAGCGAGCTGCAGGGCAAAATCAAGGAGATCGACAAGACCCTAGCCGAGTACGAGGCCCTCCCGATCTGGAAGCGGCTCGCCATGCAGACCGTCGGCAAGAACTTGGAGTCGCTCCCGCAGTACCGGGCGCTCTACGAGGAGCAGGTGCGGCGGCTCATGGGGGAGTTGGAGATCGCCCAGCACCGGATCGAGGAGCTGAAGCCCGAGGCAGCGATCCCGAAGGAGTTGCGGCCGGAATACAACGAGCTCAAGGAAGAGATCAAGCGGCTGGGCGGGACCAAGAAGATCCGGGAGATGCTGGCAGCGGAGGAAGGCACCAACCGGCAGGGGTTCATCCAGAACCGCCGCCTGGTTATCACGACGGCCACCCGGGTCGTCGCAGACCCGCTGTTCAGTCGGGTCTGCTTCGATGTCCTCCTGGCCGACGAGGCACCGCTGATCCCGGCCCCCTTCCTGCTCGCCGCCGCCGGGCTCGCCCGCGAGCGGATCGTCCTCAGCGGCGACACCCGCGACATTCCGCCCGAAGGCTGGCGGTCCACCGCCGCCATCACGCGCCTCCCTCAGCCGACCGGCTCATCTTGACGCGTCCGCCGCCGATCAGGGATAATGCGGCCTGCAACGGAAAGGCCAATTGCCCCCGAGGCGTACGTTTTGGCCATACGTCGAGGGCCTGAGCGAAGTGAGAAGGCAGTGAGAGGCTTATTTCAGCCTCCCTCAAAGTGCCGAAGTGGCGGAACTGGCAGACGCGCTAGATTCAGGGTCTAGTGCCCGCAAGGGTGTCCGGGTTCAAATCCCGGCTTCGGCACCACTTCTCTTCTCAGCGCATTAACCACAGCCTTTAGTCCACTAGCAGGTAAGCTGTAGACGCTGCAGTGCCTCCCTCCTGCTCCCGCCTTGGGAACATGGTAGCCTTGCCGCGTGTGAGGGGCATCGCCAAGCGGACGCTTCGGGCCTGCTGGGAGCGTGATCCTCGATATGCTGATGCCAGGGCCCGCTGGAAGCCTGGTATCAGGAAGCCGCATCGGCCGGCTGGGCCATGCCCCAGGACATCAAGAACCAGTTTCGCCATGCCAGCATCCTGAAAGACAATCGCGTCACCTTCAACATTGGAGGCAACAAGTATCGGCTGGTCGTGAAGATCAATTACCCCTACCGAGTAGCGTATATCCGGTTCATCGGCACACACAAGCAATACGATCTGAGAGATGACGAACCGATCTATCCGCCCGACCCGGTGGAAGCGATCAAGTTCCGCATGGACCAGATGGGATGGACGCGGAAGGACCTGGAACCGCTGCTCGGCGGGCGCAGCCGTGTCTCCGAAGTGCTCGGCCAGAAGCGGAGGCTGTCTCTGGACATGATCCGCCGTCTCCTTGCCGCGCTCGCCATTCCGCTGGAAAGCCTGCTCGGCACGGCTGCGTGAGGCTGCCAGTCTATCCCATCGAAACTTGCACTGCGACACCTCCTGGATCTCGGTGAGTGTGCAGCAGCCTGATCCTGCCCGCTGCCCTCGCTTGACAGATTGGTCCCGGCATGGGAAGCTCCCCCCTGCCCTGGGCGACGCACTCCCGCGAGCTTCTTCACAGGCGAACGAAGTCGGAGTAGGGATTGATGATTGCTCATAACCCCCTCCACAGATCCCAGCGAGC
>CAZTUO010000420.1:0-2707 GCA_964616355.1 uncultured Nitrospira sp. | reverse complement strand
GGGGGAGGAGTTCGGCGTCGTCGTCGGCCCGGTGGACGAAGAGATTCAAAAGGAGCTCAAACTCCAGAAACCTGTGGGCGTCGTCGTCTTCGAGGTCATCGGGGGGACCCCTGCTGAGATGGCCGGGATCAAGGTGCGGGCGGTCATCAAGGAAATTGACAAGACAGAGATCGTTGACCTGAAGGACTTCGGCCGGGCGTTGAAGCGGGTGAAGCAGCAATGTGGCTTCACTGTGGGCACCTATGAACCGGCGGATCCGAACGAGCAGGGCGTCGGGGGCATCATCAATTTTCATTTCGTGCGGTGTCTGAGCGATTGATTCGGAATTCTCAGCAGGCCTCTTGTCGGGGAGCGTGGCATGGGGAGGGTGCATGTGGTAGCAGGCGCGGTCTTGCTGGCGGCGCTGGTTGTCGCTGGCGCGGTGCCTCAAGGCCGGGCGATCGCCCAGAAGACCGATAGCCAAGGGACAGCCGAATGGGTGGACGAGATCGAGAAGATCTTCATACGTTCGGAGGACTGCAAGCAGTGCCACGACCGCCACTATGAAGAATGGAAGGGGATGCGCGAGCAGACCCCTGACCTGAAGACCTTCGGGCGCGTGGACGCGGCCTTGCTCCATGGGACTTCGCTCGAGTCGCCCATCTTCAAGACGGTCCTCGGGCTCTGGCTCCAGACGAATCCGACGACGGAGGAGCGGACGCGGTGCCTGTCCTGCCACGCCCCAGCGGTGACCGTCTTCCCCCAGTACGTTGAAAAGGTGACAGCCCAGGTCCTCTCCGGCAAGGTGGAGATCGAGGGGATCGGGTGCGCCTCCTGCCACCTGATCAACGCCGTCTCGGACAAGGAGGCGCCTCCGCCGACCTTCAAGATCCAACCCGGAAAAGTCATCTACGGGCCGTACGCCGAGCCTGAAGAGAACCTCGTTCATCCGTCCAGCCAGTCCGATGTCTTTCGCGGTGCGAACTACTGCACGGCTTGCCATTTCGATAAGGTCAAGGATGTGACCAGACGGGATCTCCCTGGCGAAATTCTCAAAGGGACCGTCTGTCAGGACTGCCACATGGAGCCCTCCACTGGAAGTTCCACCTCGAAACGCGGCGCGATGACCCGCTCGATCGGGCGGCACTGGTTCCGCGGCGTGGTCATCCCCGGCATCATGCTGAAGAATCGCAATCTGCAGGCCGAGTGGATGCCTCGGCTTGACATCGAGGCGCGGAAGGGCTCGAGCCAGGTGGAGGGGACCGTGTTGGTCCGCACGGGGAGCCTGCCGCACAGCTTCCCGGACGGCGACCCGGTCCTCAAGCAGTATTTTGTCACCATCACCGTAAAGACTGCGGACGGCCAGGTGCTGGCCACCGAAGAGAAGCACTTCGGCCTTCCCTACGACAAGATCCTCCGGGGACCGATTCCGGAGCCGCTGGTCAAGGGCGGGACGACCAGGCGCATCCCCTTTTCCCTGATAATCCCGGTGGAGGGAGCCCCGGCGGTGGTGGAGGCCTTGCTGACCTACGCCCTGATCCCGACTCCTGAGCCGGCCCTCAAGGAGCGCTATTTGGCCACGCTGCCGACGGACAAGGACCGACAAACGGCGTCGAAGCTGATTCAAGAATACACGCAGCCACGCGTGCTGACGTTCCGGACAAAGGCCTTGTAACGGAGCCTGCTTGCGGACGGATCGCGACAATCCGATCGCGTCTTCGGACGGAGACAGGAGGGATATGCAAGCTGTGGCACGAACGATTCGAACGCGGTTCGCCGTCGCCCTAGCTGCGGCGGTGCTCTCGTTGGCGGTGGCTGTCGCGTGGTGGCAGGTCGGGCTCGCCCAGGATTCAGGGAAAGGCCGGTCCATTGATAAGGTGTTCCCACATTCGAACAAGTGCAAGCGCTGCCACGAGCGCGTCTTTGAAGAGTGGGAAACCTCTCCGCTGTCTCGGTCCATCCATTCTCCTGCTTTCCGGGCGGCGCTAGACGAGTACTTGGCCTATTCAGGCGAGAAAGACAAAGCTCTCTGCCTTCGGTGCCATGCGCCGCACATCAACGAGTTCATGGACCAGGTGCAGACTTTCGTCACACAGGTTCAGTCGGGAGAGCCCACCATTGATGGAGTCGGATGCACCCAGTGCCACTTGATCAAACACGTGGACCGCACCAGCCTGGTGCCAGTCCCCAAGTATGAGCCAGGGCGAACCCTCTACGGCCCCTATAAGGACTACGTGCAGAACAAAGCGCACGATTCCATGGAACTCCAACTGTACCGGCGTTCCGAGCTGTGCCTGAACTGCCACCTGGCGGTCCCAACGGCGGGCAATCTGGGGAAGAGCAATGACCTGCTCGGGGATTGGGAGCACGGTAAAGCGTATAAGTCCGGAAAGGAGTGCCAGACATGCCACATGCCGGAGGCGGTTGGGGAGTCCGCGAACGGGGAGAACAAGCGAAAGGTGGCCAACCATTCCTTCCCAGGGCGTATCGGCAAGCTTCGCCAGGAGGCCGCGCGGCTCGACATCAAAACCGAGGTGCAGGGGCCCCAGACTACCGTGACGGTGACGGTCCACAGCCTGGTGCCGCACAACCTGCCGACCACCCATCCGGGGTGGGCCAGGGTGGTGCTTGATCTGACGATCAAGGGCAAGAACCTCAAGAAGGTGTACGGGGAGCAGCGGGTGTACGGGCGGATCTATGCGGATGCCAAGGGTCAGAAGACCGTCTT
>CAZTUO010000419.1:0-2708 GCA_964616355.1 uncultured Nitrospira sp. | reverse complement strand
CGGCTGGGACGGGACGCTCTACGACTGCGACTTCAACCAGATGCTCGACCTTCCAGTGGGCCCGGACGCACCGCGCCACATCCGGGACTTCGATCCCGCCCGCCTCCACACCCGCCAGATCGTGACCGGCAACCACTGCTACGGCTGCACGGCCGGCGCCGGCTCCTCTTGCGGCGGGGCGGTGGTCCAGCGCTAGCCGTTGCTCGCCATGGACCTCCCCTCTGTCGCGTTTCTCCTCGTCCTGGCCCTCGCCTTCGCCAACGGCACGAACGACGTGGCCAAGGCCATTGCGACCCTGGTGGGCAGCGGGGTGACCACTTACCGGATAGCGATCCTCTGGGGAACGGCCTGGACGGTGGTCGGAGCAGGGCTCTCCGGCCTGATCGCCACGGCGATGGTGAAGACGTTCAGCAGCGGGGTGCTCGCCTCCGCCATCACGGCCCCGCCCGAGCTGGCCCCAGCGGTCCTGGCCGGAGCCATGGCCTGGGTCCTCCTCGCCTCCCGGACCGGGCTTCCCGTTTCCACGACCCACGCGCTGACCGGCGCTCTCGTGGGCGCCGGGTGGGTCGCTGTGGGGCGTGACGGCCTGCTCTGGTCGGCCATCCTCGGCAAGATCGCGCTGCCGCTCTTCCTGAGCCCGGTGCTGGCCTTCTCCCTTTCGGTCCTGTTCCACCCGGGCCTCCGGGCGCTGGCCAGCCGCTGGGAGGGAACCTGCCTGTGTCTGCTGCCGAGCGCGCGAGCGTTGGTGACCATAGACGCCCGAGGCACAACTCGCACCCTGTTGCAAGCCACGGCTTTCGGCCAGCCGGTCGCCGCGGTCCCGTCCCATTGCGACCGAGCCGGCCTCAGGGGCCTGACCATTGGGCTGGACACCATCCACTGGATCTCCAGCGGGCTCGCCGCTTTGGCTCGCGGCGCCAACGACGCCCCCAAGATCGCGGCGATGCTCCTGCTGGGCGGCACGCTGGCTCCTTGGCCCAGTGCAGCCCTCCAGACGCTCGGCCTGGCCGGCGTGGCCCTCTCCATGGGACTCGGCAGTTACCTTGGGGGAGCGCGCGTGACGGAGGTCCTGGCTGAGAAAGTCGTCAGGATGGACCACACGGAGGGCCTGTCAGCGAACCTGACCACGTCATCCCTGGTGCTGGTCTCGGCCACCATGGGCTTGCCCGTTTCCACAACCCATGTCAGCGGCTCGGCGATCATCGGCCTCGGCCTCCTGAAAGGCCCGGCCGCCGTGCGGTGGGACACCGTGCGCGACATGGTGCTGGCTTGGATCGTGACCCTGCCCGCTTCCGGCCTCTTCGCCAGCCTCGCCTATCTGGCCTCCACGAGGCTCTCGTGAAGCGACGAGTGAGGGCCGTGGCGCGGCGCCCTCCGCGCTGGCGCCGTGCTGGATGTGCGTCGGTCTTCCTGCTGGCCGCCGCCATGGCCTGGTCGCCGGCGAGCAGGCTCCTCGCCTTCGACTGGGTCCCGTCGGAGGAGGAGATCCTCAAGTATCGGAAGAGTTGGAATCCCTTCTCGCACGGGCCAATCCTCAACACCGGCGTGGACATCCAGCCCAAGGGGCAGTTCCTGGTTCAGCCCTTCGCCTTCATGGAGTTCGGACACCAACAGTTTCCGAACAGGCTGACCATCAGATCGAACGATTCACCCTTTCACCTGCAAGCGATCGCGCCGACGCTGATCTTCGCGTACGGCATCACGGACCATCTGGAGTTCAACGCCGCGCCGTCCGTGGTCTGGTTCCAGTCCAGCCGAGCCAATGCGACGGGGAGCCGCGACATCCAGACCGAAACCGGCATCGGCGACACAACCCTCTATCTCAAATATCGGCCGATCGTGCAGGACCCGGACTCCTGGCGCCCTTCCATCACCCTCTACAACGGCCTCACCCTCCCCAGCAGTCAGTGGTTCGGTACCAAGAGCATTCCTGGCGGGTTCTCCCCGCTGGGCCGGCTGCCGGGCACGAAGTTCGGTGGGTTGTCGTTCCGGAGGGCCTCCTGTTCCGGAAGAACCTGCAGCCGTTCCGGCTCAACGGCGGCCTATACTATTCCTACACCGCTCCCGGCAGCACCGGCGGGATGAACACCTACAACGGCGACATCGTGAATACGCGCTTCATCGTGGAATACCTGGTGGACGACCGGCGGGGGTTTGGGGTCAACCTGGAATTCGTCACGTTGCATGGCCTGCCCTTTCGCCTGGACGGACACGCCCTGACCCTCACCCCGACCAGCTTTAGTCTTCTCGGCGTGGAGCCCGCGATCCAATACAAGTTCTTCCACAACGACAACGGCGCGCTCGTGGGTGCCGCCGGCGTTCTGTTCTCCATCGCCGGACAGAACAACATCAACGCGATCTACCCCAACGTCTCGCTGTACTACTACTGGTCGAAGCAGGGAGCGCCGGTGATGCGCTAACTCGGCTGCCCCTCACCGCGCCAGTCGCCTGCCGCGTGCGCCGCAGCCGGCTGAACCGGTTTCCCGGACCGGGCAGGCTCCTGCGTCGCGACCGGATCGGGCACCGGGTCGCCATCCCGTCTCCGGCTGCGCTCCTGCTGAGCTGGTTGCTGGTCGGACGCTGTACCCGAACCCTTGTCCCGATGAGTCACAAGCCAAGGCATAGGACATCCCCCCTCCGGGTTACTCACCCGCTTGTATATGGAGGGCTAATTGATGAATCCTCGTCGTCGGATGCATGCGGGGCGC
>CAZTUO010000418.1:0-2709 GCA_964616355.1 uncultured Nitrospira sp. | reverse complement strand
GTCAGGTAGTCGAGAAAAAAAGCCAAGAAGATGCCCACAAACAAGGCCAGCACCCCCGCGATCATCATATTCAGCCGGATGCTGGGCTTGCTCTTCTTCTCCGCAGGCACAGCCGGATCGAGCACCTGGACGGTGGGCGTGTCCCGGGCCTCTTGCAGCTTCGCCTGCTCGAGCTGCGAGGTCAGGAGCGTATATAGCGTTTCCTGCACCTTCAGCTCGCGCATCGCCCGCGCATAGTCCAAGGCCAGCGCCGGGACAGTAATCATGGCCGGGTGCAGGCGATCCCCCGGAAGCATCCCTTTCCCGCCCTTGCCGGACTCCAGGAGATAGAGCTGTTTGCGCAGCTCCTCAATGCTGGACCGCACGCGCGCGAGTTCCGGATTATCTGGCGACAAATAGGTGCTCATCACCTGAAGCTGGACCTCCTGGGCCATGATCTGCCCCTGGATCGTCGCGGCAGCCTCGATCATCGCCTTTGACTGCGCTTCGACCGCCACCGCCTTGTTCTTCGTCTGAAACTCCTTCAATTCTTCCTCTTCCCTCAGCAGGTTGGCTTGCGTTTCAGCGAGGCGCCGCTCGATAAATTTGCGGTGCTGTGCAGCCTTGCTCACGTTGAGCGTCCGGTTTAACTGATCGAGGTGCGTCACGTAGAAGTTGGCGATGTCCGCTGCCCGCTGGGGATCCGTGTCTTCAACGGTAATTTTGATCACCTTTTCTTTGGTCAGCGTGATCTGGGTATTGCTCTCCAGTTGCTTGCGGGCGTCCTCCATTGTCTTGGCCTTATAGAGCGTTCGGAGACCAAACTGCTCGATCACCGCATCGGCCATGATGCGGGACTTCAGCATGGCAACGAAGATGTCCGTGGGCGTGGCTGGAGCGCCTGGCAGCGAAATCCCCAAGCTCTGTGCCGCGCCGCCCGCTCCGGATGCAGCCAGCAGGGCTCCAAGCCCACCGCCTTCTTTCGAGTCCAAGGACGGCAGCAGCGTGGCCGTGGATTCATAGATCTTGGGCATCAACAGGCTGACCACGAGCGCCGTGACGGTCGAGGCCACGAACAGACCGCTGATCAGCCACCGGCGCTTCCAGATCACGCGCCAGTACTCAAGGAGGTTGACCTCGTCCTCCGGCATGACCGGCGGTGGAAGGGGGGAATGGGCTGGGGTTGGCTGGTTCATCCGATGCGTCCACCCCCTGAAAGAGTCGAGGGCAGGCCTCCGGTCGCGTTCAACCGTCCATCGTTACCGACCGATGACCGCGATCGCCGCGGCCCCCAACATGAGACTGCCAAGCGAACTGGCGACGGCTTGCCAGAGGGCCACCGTCGGGGTCCTAGCCTCGACCTTTTGGGGGACTACGATCGTATCGCCAGGCTGGATGTCCTTGACGCGCACGTAGGCTCCCTCCGTTGACCCGTTGGCATGCATGATAAAGATCTCCCGGTGATTCGCCGCTTCCGTCAAGCCGCCAGCCTGCTGGAGGTAATCATCAAGGGTGAGGCCCACTCGATGCATCACATTCGTGGGATTCTTCACGGAACCGATCACGCTCACCGTCTGGGGCGGCGTGGGGATCAGGATCTTATCCCGCGCTTCCAATCGGAGATCATCCTCGGTGCCTTCGAGGCTTTCAATGGAGTCCAGGCGAACGACGACGCGTCCCAACTCAACTCTCGACAACGCCGCTTCAAGCTGTTGGAGGCGAAGGGCAAAGATCTGCTGCTCGGCAATGGGGCCGTAGGACTGCAGCGCGGCCCCCCCGGCCACGCCGGCCGTGCCGGCAGCCACGCTGGCCGACTGGGCCGCCAATCGCTCGCGCTCAGCCTGAATGAACCGCTCCATTTCCGCCTGCTGCTTCTTCTTAACCGACTCGCGGATCAGGACAATTCCCGCTGGGTACGCATTCGGGGTGAATCCCCCAGCGCGTTTGAGTAAGGAGCTGAGCCGCTCGCCCACCTCGATCGTGTAATACCCGGGACGTTTGACCTCGCCTTCGATGGACACCAGGTTTGGGGGCCGCACCTGGCTGGCCACCACAACTTGATCAAGACGCTGAAGAGCGTGATTGTCCTGCTGACTACCGGCAAAGAGGGCCTTGGGACTAAATGGAATGATTCGGGCCTGATAGGTCATCGGGTCGGTCCTGATAATTTCCGCCCGTTCCAGGTAGGCCTCAGCCGTGACTTGGTCAGCGGTCAGAATATCGCCAACCCGGAGGCCTGGACGGAACTCATAGGGACCAGGGCTCTTGACCGCGCCGACCAGACTCACCACATTGGCCACCCGGGTCGGCAACGTGTTGATGCGCACATAGTCACCATCCTGGATCAGCGGGTCCCCCGTCACGGGATCCGGCCGGCTATTGCCCCTGTCTAGATTCGCTAACACAGCTCCCAGGTTCACGTCCATCATGAACCGGCCGCGGCCGGGCTCCATGCGGAAAACGTGGCACCGGGACCGATCGGCAGCCGATGTCAGGCCTCCAGCCAGAGCGAGGAGGTCGGATAAGCGAGTGGCCGGCTTCAGTTCGTAAATGGCCGACCGCTTGACCGCCCCACTGATAGCGGCCACCGGCCCAATGGGCGGGACCAGCACGACATCGCCCGCTTGCAGCCGGCGATCATGGCTTCGATCCCCGGTGAGCAGGAATTCATAGAAATTGTAATGCTCCCCGTTTGTCAAGACACTTTTTATGGTGCTGAGAGTGAGTCAT
>CAZTUO010000417.1:2094-2735 GCA_964616355.1 uncultured Nitrospira sp. | reverse complement strand
AAGGAGCGACTGCGCGCAGTGGAAAGGAACGTTGCGAACCTGACCCACGAGGTCAAGGCGCCGGCTGGGCGCGTCGCCGAGTTCGCCACGTGGCTGGTGGATGACTACGGGTCCCGCCTCGACGAGCGGGCGCTGCGTTACCTTGAGTGGATCAAAAAGGAGGGGCAGGACCTCTTCCATCTGGCGGAGCGCACCTTGGACCTCGCGCGGATCGCGCAGCAGCCGCGCCAGGTGGAGAGCGTGGACGTTGGGGCGGTGGTGCGGGAGGTGCTGGCTCTGGTCGGCGAGCAGTATCCGCTAGACCGGATCGCGGTAGTGGTGGCCGACGGCCTGCCGCGCCTGGCCTGTCACCGCATCCACCTGAAGCAGGTCCTGGAGAACCTGATCACGAACGCGATCAAGTACCTCGGCGATCAGCCCAAGCCGAGGATCGAAATTGGCGCGGAGCGGGACGATCGCGGGGTGAAGCTGTTCGTCCGGGACAATGGCATCGGCATGGATCCGGCCATGACCGAGCGGATCTTCCAGCCTTTCCAGCGGCTCGGGACCGTGGACGTGCCCGGAGCCGGGATCGGGCTCTCGATCGTCAGGACCGTGGTCGAGCAATACGGCGGGTCGGTCACGGTGACCACGGCACCGGG
>CAZTUO010000417.1:0-2084 GCA_964616355.1 uncultured Nitrospira sp. | reverse complement strand
CACCTTTTATGTCAGGCTGCCGGAGCGGTCGGAGGGGCTCACCTCCGAGCCGAGCGCGGCGGTGTCGCGGGCGGAGCCGTAGCGGGGGCGGCCGGTAGAAGCCGGCCGGAGCATGAGAGCCAGCCTCATGAAGGCCATCAACAAAGCGAAGGACTTTACGATCCTCGTCGTCGAGGACAATGCTGGCGACGTGGAGATGTTTCTCCGGGCGGTCGAAGAGGAGCTGCCAAGGGGCGAAGACGAGAACGTGGAGCTGGTCTTCGCGGCGCGCGCGGAGGGCGCGCTCAAGACGCTCGAAGAGCGGCGGATTGATCTGGTGATCACCGACGTGCGGCTTCCCGGGATGAGCGGGATCGAGCTGCTCCAACGGATCCAGCAGTCGAACCGGCGCATCCCAGTCGTCGTGATGAGCTGGGTCAACGCGGTGGAGACTGCCGTGGATGCGATGCGCCACGGGGCCTTCGATTACATCCTCAAGCCGTTCCACGGGCTGGACCTCGCCATGCGCATTCACCGCGCCATGCGGATGAGCGAGATCATGCGGCAGCGCGCGGACGTGACCCGGTCGGGCCCGGCGGTGCCCTTCAAGGACCTGATCGGGGAGAGCCCCGCTATGCAGCAGGTCAAGGCGATGGTGGACGCGGTCGCGCAGGTGTCCTCCACGGCGCTGATCATCGGCGAGACGGGAACGGGCAAGGAGCTGATCGCCCGGGCGATACACGAGCGAAGCCCCGAGCGAGAAGGCCCATTCCAGGTGGTGGACTGCACGACCTTCTCCGAGGGGACCGTCGAGAGCGAGCTGTTTGGCCACGTGCGCGGCGCCTTCACCGGAGCCATCGCCGACAAGCAAGGGCTGATCGAGCTGGGGAGCGGCGGAACGCTCTTCCTCGACGAGATCGGCGATCTGCCGCTTAACCTCCAGGCCAAGCTGCTCCGCGTGCTGGAGGAGGGGGAGGTGCGCGCCGTCGGCAGCACGCAGCAGAAGAAGGTCAACGTACGGTTCATCGCCGCGACCAACCAGGACCTGGCCGAGAAGGTCAAGCGCAACGAGTTCCGCAAGGACCTGTTCTTCCGGCTGAATGTGATGACGATCCGGGTGCCGGCGCTGCGGGAGCGCACCGAGGACATCGCCCCGCTGGCGCGGCACTTCATCGCGCGGTATGCGAAGGAGTTCGGGAAAGCCGTGGACGACCTACACCCTTCGGCGGTGACGGACCTCCTGGCCTACCCCTGGCCGGGCAACGTCAGAGAGCTGCGCAACGTCATCGAGCGGGCGGTCATGCTGGCCAAGGGGGATCGGATCGGCAGGCAGGACGTGCTAGGGCTGCTGCAGTCCGGCGACTCCGTGGCTTCGTTCGGGGAGGACTACGTTCGGCTTCCTTACGCCAAGGCCAAGGAAAAAGTGCTTGAGGAATTCAACCGTCGCTATATCAAGGCGAAGTTGACCGCCCACCAAGGCAACGTCACGCATGCGGCAAATGACAGCGGACTGCCCAGGTCCTACTTTCACGAAATCATGAAGCGCTATCTTAAAGAGGGAGACTAGCCGGTGTCAGACATCACTGACAGTGCGAGGCCAAGATAGGCGAAAACTCACTGCCACATCAAATAGTTAGACGATTCGACCTCTACTGTCATTGAAAACTAACAGAGAATTAACCAGATAAGTCACAGGCTTATAAGTTACCCCCCCTCTCTGCTGTCAGTCCCTCCTGACTTCTACTCCAAGATCATTTTCAGCTTCGCGAATCCAACCCAGACGTTCTCCGTAACAGCTTGAAATCATTGCCATAGTTTCCATTTGGTCATCCAGTCCCATTAGGCCTCAGTGGCATGGGCCTTGTAGTGCCGCATACGTGGTTCTCCAGGTCGGGTGTGCCTCGGTATGGAAATCCGACAGTCTGTCACCTTCCCGGCCTAACAAGGAGAACTGGAAAGGAGGTGGTGGCCAGAAGTAGGTGGCATGGCTCGTGAGTAAGACAGAGGGGTTTTTCCATTGCGAGGAGGTGTAACAATGCTTCTTTCCCGAAGACAGTTCATGAAGGCCACGGCCGGGACCGTGGCGGCCGTCGCGCTGGCGGACA
>CAZTUO010000416.1:0-2750 GCA_964616355.1 uncultured Nitrospira sp. | reverse complement strand
CAGCGCAAACTCGCCCGCATCTTCCGCCTGGCCAGCCGGCCCTCGCACCCCATCCTTGCCGCCACCGAACGGACAGCTCTTCGACACGTCTCCCGCCACCTGGGGATCCCCATCGCTGTGGGAGGCGCCCCCGCCCGCCTCAAGCGGCGAGACGTCTCGGTAACACCTTCGGTGGCGCGACGATAGACATCTCGGTAACACTCATGGATGGCTTGACAGGTCACGGTGCAGTCATGCTGGGGGGAAGATTCTAGCCCGCACCAGGGAACGCGCTGCTTTGTCGCAGGAGGCCGCGGCCGAGGCGGTCGGGCTGAGCCGGCTGGTCTTGAGCCACTACGAGACTGGCCGCTGGCAGCCTCCACTGTGGATCGTCGTGGCGCTCGCCCGCCTGTATGGGATGCCTCTCTAGGAACTCCTTGGCCAGGTAGAGGGAAAGGCCCATCAGGGCGCATCGCCCGGATGTTGCCGACAGTCTCTAGGAACTCCTTGGCCAGGTAGAGGGAAAGGCAGAAGCCCCGGCCACCAGTGAGATCCTCTACCGGGCTGCCCCCTCAGGAGCTTGGGCAGACCGCCAAGGTGGGGATGCGGCTGTTCTCTGAGTTGGTCAACAGCTACGTTGAACTTCTGGAAGATCTTGGCAGCACACCTCCGGGACGGGGTGTGAGCCCGGAGACCGAGCAGTTCCCGGACGCGGTGAGCTAGCCGAGCGGCGTCCCGCTTCGTCGGCGATGCCCGACGGAACAAATCGGAGATATCCTGGCCCTGCTCGCACGCCCCGGCGCCAGTCAATCGGAGCTGCGAGTCCTCAAAGATCTTGGGAGTGCCGCGCGCGCGGAGTAGTGTTTACCGTTTTGTCCTGAAGGGGAGCCCGGTTTCCCCGGTTGACGGGGACAGTAGTATGAAGTATGGTCATACCGAGGTGGCACAATATGGCCCGGTCCAAGGTCGCGATCTCGATGGATAGAGACACGCTCAAACGGCTCGACCGTCTCGTCCGGCAGGCGGTCTTTCCGGATCGCAGTCAGGCGATCCAGGCGGCGGTGGAAGAGAAGCTTGCGCGCCTCGAGCGACGGCGGTTGGCGCAGGAATGCGCCAAGCTCGACCCGGCATTTGAACAGGCACTGGCAGAAGAGGGGATGTCCGAGGTCCTGACCTCGTGGCCCGAATACTGAGAGGGGAGATCCGGTGGGCCGACCTCAACCCCGTCCGTGGACGGGAGCAGGCTGGGCGACGTCCCGTCCTCATCCTGAGTCACAACGTGTTCAACGAACGCTCGGGCACGGTGATCGCCGTGGCAGTGACAAGCCAGCCCCAACGGGCCGGCTTCCCGCTGACCTTGGAACTGAAGGCGAAGGGATTGCCCAAGCGATCTTGGGTGAAGATCAGCCAGATCCGGACGCTGTCCGTCGAGAGGCTCGGGGCGCGGATCGGCGAGGCGTCGCCCGAGGAGGTCACCCAGATCGTCGAAGGGCTCAACGAGATTATTGGGGACTGACCGTGGCGGCTAGTCCCAACGTTTGGGTCGCTGATTTCGCATAATCCGGAGAGAAACGTGGGCACCTCCGCGCCCGCAGCCGTCCGTCACGTCATCGAGGAATACAAACGTTTCCTCCGGACCTCGTTCCGCTTCCTCGATCCCCATCTCCGCGAGCAGTTCGAGGCCCACCTGCAGCAGGCAGACGTCCTCGTGCGGGGGCCGTACGTGACGCTGGCCCGAGACTTCGAGCGAGGCGCGCGGTTGAGGGATCTCGTGCAGGAGGGCCTGCTGGCTCCGGATCTCCTCCGTGCCCGCTGGCCCTTCGGCGACGCCCCCCTCTACCTGCACCAGGACCTCGCCATCCGTGCGGCGGTGGACGGTCGATCCTATCTCGTCACGACCGGTACCGGATCGGGGAAGACCGAGGCATTCCTTATTCCGATTCTCGACCACTGCTTGAAAGCCAGGGCCCGCGCAGAGGGTGGTGTCAAGGCCATCTTGCTCTACCCCATGAACGCCCTGGCGAACGACCAGCTGGAGCGCCTGCGGGCGTTGCTGCGCGACACGGGGCTGCCGGTGTCCTTTGGGCTCTACGTGCAGCAGGACGCCGAGAAGCTCGACCTCCCGGAACCGCCGGTACCGGAGTTGGAACGGGTGAACCGGGAGCAAGTCCGGGCCGACCCTCCGGACATCCTGCTCACGAACTACAAGATGCTCGAATACCTGCTCGTGCGAAAGGAAGACCGGCATCTCTTCACGCCAAGCCTGCGATTCCTGGTCCTCGATGAGATCCACTCGTACCGTGGAGCACTGGCTTCCGAGATTGCCTGCCTGATTCGTCGCCTCAAGGCCCGCGCCGCGCTGACTCCGGGACAGCTGGTGGGCGTGGGGACCTCGGCCACGGTGGCGGCGGGGGAAGAAGGCATTCAGGCGTTGGCCCGTTTCGCGACCGCATTGTTTGGCGAATCATTCGATCCTGCCGACGTGTTTGCCGAGCGCCTGGCACCACCGGCTGACGCCACGGCCGCCCGCTGGATTCCACCAGTTCCTACCCTGAAAGCTGAGGACATCAGTGGGCTCGACGTGGCAAAGGATGACCAAGTCGTGGCTCTGGCAGAACTGCTGACAGGCCGGCGTGCATTGCGGGACGGGCCGGTGGCCCGGCGGGTCGGTGCTCTGCTGGAGGGAAATGCCGTCGTACAGGCGCTCGAGCAGATCTTCGCCCGGCCGAAGACGGTGCCCGAAGCGGCTGAGGAGCTGGGCCGGTTGATTC
>CAZTUO010000415.1:0-2755 GCA_964616355.1 uncultured Nitrospira sp. | reverse complement strand
GGAGAGACGCCTGCGCTCCGGTCGTGGACCAGTTGGTCGACGAGTTCTATGGCCAGATTCTGGCCAACCCCACCATGAAGGACCTCCTCCTCAGGTACACCACGGTGGAGCGCCAGCGCCCCCGGCTCACGCGGTATGTCACGACCATGATCCAGGGCCGAATCGACGACGAGTACCTCGAGTACCGGCGCCGCGTCGGGACGGCCCATGATATGATCAATCTCGATGCGAATTGGTACGTGGCCATGTACGAGGTGATCCGGCGGGTGCTCACAGAGGCCGTGGCGGCCGCCGGTGCCACTGCGGAGGAGCTGGAGGCGTTCCGGGTCGCCCTCTCCCGGATAATCCAGCTTGACATCGGCCTCGTGCTCACGGCGTTGACAGACTCGCGCCTGGACAAGAGCGAGTCTAGCGCACGGGAGCTCCGACGCTTCCTCGGGGACGTGTCGGGCGTGCTGGAGCGGGTGGCGCAAAAGGACCTCACGGCTCGGATGGAGGGAGACTACCAGGGGGATTTTGGAAGGATCAAGGCGGCGCTGAACACGGCGGTGGAGAATCTGGAAGCGGCTCTCGGCGAGGTGGCCGCCTCCAGCGAACAGGTGGCCAGCGCCGCAGCCCAGATCAGCTCCGGTGCCCAGGCCCTGGCTGAAGGAGCAGCGCAGCAGGCCAGCGCTCTGGAGGAGGTATCCTCCAGCCTCCAGGAAATGGCCGGCGCCGCACGCCAGAATGCAAGCAACGCCCAGGAAGCCCGCAGCATGGCCGAGAGAGCACGGGCTGCAGCCAATAAGGGGGTCGAGAGCATGCGCCACCTCTCCGCCGCCGTGGCGAAGATCAAGGCCAGCGCGGACTCCACGGCCAAGATCGTCAAGACCATCGACGAGATCGCCTTCCAGACCAACCTGCTGGCCCTCAACGCGGCAGTGGAAGCGGCCCGGGCCGGCGAGGCCGGAAAGGGCTTCGCCGTGGTGGCCGAAGAGGTGCGCAACCTGGCCATGCGGAGCGCCGAGGCGGCCAAGGACACGGCCACCCTCATCGAGGACAGCGTCAGAAACGCCCACAGCGGCGTCGCCCTCAACGAGGAGGTCTTGAAGAACCTGGAGGAGATCGCAGCCCAGGTGGACCGCGTGGGAGAGGTCATGGCCGAGATCGCAGCAGCCAGCGAGCAGCAGAACCAGGGGGTGGAGCAGATCAACCAGGCCGTAGAAGAGCTCAACACCCTCACCCAGCAGACGGCCGCCAGCTCGGAAGAGAGCGCCAGCGCATCCGAAGAGCTGACCAGCCAGGCGGCCCGCATGCGGGAGCTGGCAGTCCAGTTCGCCCTCTCGGCCCAGCTCGAGCTGCACCGGCCGCCCACCGCCCGCCAGGCCCGCAAGGAAGCGGCCCCCAGGAAGCCAGCGCCTGCGGCGGCGGGCAAAGGCGACGGGAAGGGCAAGGGGCAGCTCAAAGCCCCAGACCGCCTCGATCCCAGACGGCTGATCCCCTTCGATGAGGATGAGACCACGCTCCAGGAGTTCTAACCTGGCCCGTGCGGACTCATGTTTCGTGTCGAGGCGCCAACCCTTACGGCTGCTCAGTTCGCAGCAGTCAGGAGACTTGTGTACGAGCTCTGTGGGATCAACCTGCAGCCCGGCAAGGAGAATCTGGTCCGAAACCGGCTCTCCAAGCGCATGCGGGCCCTGGGGCTACGAACCTTCCAGGAGTATTTCAGGTATGTGGAGGAGGATCGAACCGGCCGCGAGCTCTCGGAACTGGTAGACGCTCTCGCCACCAACAAGACAAGCTTCTTCCGCGAGCCGGAGCATTTCGACTTCCTGCGGCATTCCGTGCTCCCGGAACTCCGCCAGCGGGGCTTGCCCCTCCGCTTCTGGAGCGCGGGCTGCTCGTCGGGAGAAGAGCCCTACACCCTCGCCATGGTGTTGAGCGAGGAACTTCCAGAACCCGAGACCCAAAGGGTCCGGATCCTGGCCACGGACATCTCTCGCAAAATGCTCGCCCGCGCTCGAGAGGGCACCTACGACGAGAGCGCCGTCCGCCCCATTCCACCCCTGCTGCTCAGGAAGTACTTGGAGCGCGTGGGAACAAGGCCGCCTTACCGGTACCGGGTCAACGATCGGCTCCTGAACATGGTGCGACTGGCGCGGCTGAACCTCTTCGATCCCTGGCCCATGAAGCGCCGCTTCACCGTGATCTTTTGCCGCAACGTCATGATCTACTTCGACAAGCCCTCACAACAGCAGCTCATCCAGCGCTTTTGGGACATCCTGGCGCCCGGGGGCTATCTCTTCATCGGTCATTCCGAGAGCCTTGCCGGCCTCTCCCACGGGTTCCGCTACCTCCGGCCCGCAGTATACGCCCGGTGACGCGCAGGAGCCGCGATGAAGTACGTTGTAGGCGTGCCGGGAATGGCGGTGTCCGCCAACCGTGACGATATCCTCGTCACCTACGCCCTGGGAAGCTGCCTCGGGGTGGCTGTTTATGACCCCGTTACCCGTGTCGGCGGCCTCCTCCACACCATGCTCCCCGACTCCAGTCTCGACCCCAGGAAGGCCGAGGCCGTCCCAACCATGTTCGTGGATAGCGGCGTGCCCATGCTCTTCCGGGAGTGCTACCGCTCCGGCGCCAGAAAGGAGCGACTGCTGGTGAAAGTGGCGGGTGGGGCGAGCCTCAAGGAGGACGAGGAAGGAGACTATTTCCAGATCGGAAAGAGAAACGTACTCAAGCTCAAGGCGCTCCTCTGGAAAAACGGTGTCCTGAT
>CAZTUO010000414.1:0-2786 GCA_964616355.1 uncultured Nitrospira sp. | reverse complement strand
GCGTCGCGCAGGCGCTGGGCCAGAACCACCTCCCGGTAGTCCTGCCGCTCGGCAAGAAGCCCGTCCGGCGCGATCTCCGGCCCGTGCTTGACCGCCCAGCCCAGGGACGCCAGCCAAGCGAGGGCAGCGGATTCGGCGGTGGATTCGGTGAAGGCCATCATGGGTTCTCCGCTATCAGCCAGACCGCGCGGGGACTTTCCCCGTCTGATTGCCATTGCGCCGGGTTGTTTGCGATGTACTGGCGCAGACGGTTCAGGGATTCCTCGTTGCGGATGATGTGTTCATAATAATTTCGCTGCCAAAGGCGACCAGGAAACGGCGGCCATCCCAATTGTTTCACCCCATCGGCATACCGTTTCGTGGTCAATGTTTTGAACCGGTGAACCACATCCGGTAACGACAACGTCGGCATCGCGGTAACGGTGGGTAGGGGCAGGCCCCTGTGCCTGCCCTGTGCCTGCCCAGGTTCGGGGCGACCACAGGGGGTCGCCCCTACGGGATGGTCGTTGGGGGGCGTTACGGGGCGACCACAGGGGGTCGCCCCTACCAAAACGATGATACCGTGGATATGATTGGGCATGACCACGAATTCGTCTATGTCCACGCCGGGATAGAACGCCGGCAATTCGTTCCACACCGATTGAATCATTTGTCCCGCTGCGTTCAACCGCATTTCCCCATCCACCACCTCCCCGAAGAGGCATTCGCGATTCTGCGTGCAAATGGTGACGAAATACGCGCCGGCCTGGGTGTAATCGTACCCTTTCAGGCGGATGCTGCGGCGGTGATGTTTATGAGGGTCGTAGGTCATAGGCTGCGCTTTTTGAAAAAACATTTTGCACAGTCACAGGACTCGAGCCAAGCGAGGGCAGCGGATTCGGCGGTGGATTCGGTGAAGGGGGTCATGGTGACGCAGCCTTCAACGTTTCGTATCCCCTCCGGATCAACGCGGCCATGAGTCTACGCCGCTCTTGTAAGAACGTCTCGTAGGACATCTGCTCCCAGTCGGGCGGCAGCGCGTGAAGCTCCTGCATGCGTGCCCAGTCCTCGTCGGAGAATCGAGGGCGCACCTTTGGGACATACTCGGCAGGTGGCGCATCGCCTATCTCGAGGTTATCCGGCCACTCCAGCAGTGCAAAGTTGGCCATTTGATTGATCAGCCTCAGGTCATTGACACCTTGGCCTTCCAGCCAAGCGCGCGGAAACAGGTGATGCCGTTCGAGCGATTTCTTCTTGCCCTTGATTGATGGATCAAGGAGATCTTGAATCTTCTTGTGGGAAAACAGGACCGGCGCGCCGAGGAGATTCTGCGCGGCGATGTAGGCGAACAACTCCGGAGTGCGCGCCGAAGAGCTCTCGAGATTTGCCGGCAGCGTCACAGTCCAGAAGTCATTCGTTAGCTCGGTGGCCATCATATCCTCAAGCACGGCGACGAAGGCGTCTGCGTTCTTGGCGCTCTTGATTCTGTTCAGGTCGCCATCCAGTACCGTTTCGGGTGATCCGGTGTAGCGCCCCGTCAGGCTCGAAGCAAAGAACCACCGGGCAATCACCCGCTGCAAGCGATGCTCCGCCACCCCATACCGCTTGCGACCGATGAGGTAGAAGGCATACGCATACATCACGGTATTCCTCGACGAAATCAACTCTGCGCTACGGAAGCCCGCGCCGACCAGACACGACAGGAACTGATGCCAGTGCGTGAGGTTCAGCACGTCGCTCTGCGCGTCCTGAAGCACCTTGAATTGGGCGTCACGTCGCTCGCTAGAGAACTCGCCGGTGTCCAAGTCCTTGCCACGGAGAATCTGGTACACGCTCTTCAGTCGACCGCGGCCAAAACCGAACACCACCGCCACGCGAAGCAGTTGGTCAGGATCCGGCTGAATCAAGTGATTGAATGACGACGGCGGGTCCCCTGGGCCTGGCGCCCTGCGCGATGCACGGCAGAAGGTCTCCAGCGCAGCGCGCCCCTCGTCCCAGAAGACCGACATCAGGGTCAGGATGAAGTCTGCCTGATTGAGCCGGACGCCTTCGCTGTTGATGCGCACGAAAATCTCCGCGACCTGCTCCTCCTCCACCGTGGGTGCAATCTCCAGGGCCGTGAACGGGTACTTCTGCAGGTCGAACAGCCGGTCGAGGTTGTGCGCGATTTTCTCTTCGTCATCTGTGCTCAGCCCGGCTCTCGCTTTGAGTTGGTCTAGGAAGCCCTTGACCACTTGGTAGCTGGATTTGCCCGACGACCAAAGCTCGGAGATGTTCGGAATCCACTCGGGATCCTTACGGATGGCCGCATCGCATACTTCGAATTTTCCGTCTCGTGGCCGGAAGGCGATCTCGATCCGGCGCTCGCGGTAATCCTCGTCGAGCACCTTTTTACCTCGGAAGACGGCATAGAGCGATGTCAGCCGCTGCTGACCATCAACGATCAACCGCGAAGGAACCGGATGTTGCTTGCCGTCCAGACCGATCTGCTTGGCGCCGTTCGCGGCGGCGTTTTCCCAGAACAACAAGTAGCCGACCGGAAAGCCCCGGTACATCGAGTCGAAGAGGTCCCGCACCTTGGCGTTCGACCACACAAAAGGACGCTGGATATCCGGCAACCCGATATCGCCGATCTCGATGTAGTGCAGCAAGCCGGTGAGGTCATAATCAACCTTCTTGAAGCAGGTTTTCAGTTCGCTCATTGATTGCCTCCGGAAAAAAACCGCTCCGCATCCTTCACCCGGATCTCCCCGCGGATGAGCTTGGGCAAGAGCGCATCGCGCAGGGCGGCGAGGGTGCGGGATTCC
>CAZTUO010000413.1:0-2797 GCA_964616355.1 uncultured Nitrospira sp. | reverse complement strand
GGTCATCCAGAATTTCTCACGTGACACCTTGACACCCAACACAGTTGCTCCCTTCTTCCTGGAGCACCGTGGTGCAGTTCAACAAGGACTGGTATACCGCCGCGGCCAATCACGTGGCGCATGGCAACGCGAAATCAGGCACGCCTCCGGAACAGCAGTACGCGTGTGGCAGTAATACGGATAGCGTGGCTGAAAGGGCAAACGAAATTGTCTGCTTCCTCCTGAATCCAAACCCAAACCCGGACATCTTAGTCGTGGCGCAGGTGATGACCGAAGTGGGGAGCAATCGTGGTGGAGGGTATGACCACTATGCGCAGTTTGCGCATGGCAATGGGGACGTGACCGGCCAGTACTTTCTCTGGACAAGCAATCTCGGGAGCGGTCGGTTGGACGTCTTGCTCGTCAAGGTGCCCAGGCCCTGTCTGTATCGGAGTCCTCAGCAGGAAGGGCCCTGCTGAGGGTGCGCCTGGCTCACCGCCCGTGGCACTTCTTGTATTTCTTGCCGGAGCCGCAGGGGCAGGGGTCGTTGCGGCCGACCTTCTCGTGCGCCCGGTGGACGAGTTGGGGCGTGGCGGGCTCGCCGTTGCGGTTGAGGCGGAGCCGGCCGGGGGGCTGGGGCTGGGCGACCGGGGCCGGCGCCTCGCCGCGAACGACCTGGACCTTGAACAGCCGCTCGAGCGCGTCGGCCTTGATCCGGTCCATCATGGCGGCGAACATCTCGAAGCCCTCGCGCTTATACTCGATGAGCGGGTCCTTCTGGCCATAGCCCCGCAGCCCGATCCCGTCGCGGAGCTGGTCCATGGCCAGCAGGTGGTCCTTCCAGTGGTGGTCAATGACCTGGAGGAGGACGGCCTTCTCCAGGTAGCGGAGCAGGTCGGCCCCCAGCTCCTCTTCCTTGCGCCGGTAAGCCCGCTGGATGCGCGCGAGCAGGTCCTCGCGGAGCGCCTCGCGCCCAAGGTTCTTCATCTCGTCCGCCGTGATCGGCTCGGCCTGCAGGGGTTCGGGCCCGAACTGGGCCGTGAACGCCTCAAGCAGCCCGGCGGTGTCCCACTCCTCGGGGTACTGGTCGGCCGGGCAGTAGATGGAGACCAGCGCGTCCACGAGGTCCGCCATCATCCCCTGAATCTCCTCGGACAGGTCTTCGCCCTTGAGGATGGCGCGGCGGTGCTGGTAAATCACCTCGCGCTGCTTGTTCATCACGTCGTCGTACTCGAGGAGCTGTTTCCGGATTTCGAAATTGTGCGCTTCCACCTTCTTCTGCGCGTTTTCGATCGCCCGCGTGACCATCCGGTGCTCGATGGGAACGCCCTCCTCCATGCCCAGCTTGAGCATGAGGTTGGAGATGCGCTCGGAGGCGAAGATGCGGAGCAGGTCGTCCTCCAGCGAGAGGTAGAAGCGGGAGGAGCCGGGGTCGCCCTGCCGGCCAGCGCGGCCGCGAAGCTGATTGTCGATGCGCCGGCTCTCGTGGCGCTCGGTACCAAGGATGTGCAGGCCGCCCAGCGCGAGGACCTCCTGCTTGTTCTTCTCGCACTCCGCCTTGATCTCTTCGTAGATCCTCTTCTTGTCCGCCTCGGTCAGCTTCCCTTCCTCGTCCTGGTACAGGACGCGCTTGAACAGGAAGTCGGGATTGCCGCCCAGCAGGATGTCCGTGCCGCGGCCCGCCATGTTGGTCGCGATCGTGACGGCGCCCTTGCGGCCCGCCTGCGCGATGACCTCGGCCTCCTTCTCGTGGTACTTGGCGTTGAGCACGTTGTGCTTGATGCCGTGCTTGCTGAGGTAGCCGGAGAGGCGCTCGGACTTCTCGATCGAGATCGTGCCGACGAGGACCGGTTGCCCGCGCTCGTAACAGTCCTTGATCTCCTCGACGATCGCGGCGAACTTCTCCCGCTCGGTCCGGTAGACGACGTCCGGGTAGTCCGTCCGGATCATCGGTCGGTTCGTGGGGATCACGTTGACGTCGAGGTTGTAGATCTTCGCGAACTCGGCGGCCTCCGTGTCGGCCGTGCCGGTCATGCCCGCGAGCTTTTCGTACATCCGGAAGTAGTTCTGGAACGTGATCGAGGCGAGCGTCTGGTTTTCGTTGGCGATCTTGACGCCTTCCTTTGCCTCGATCGCCTGGTGCAGGCCGTCGCTCCACCGCCGGCCCGGCATCAGCCGGCCGGTGAACTCGTCCACGATGATGACCTCGCCGTCCTTGACCACGTAGTCCACGTCGCGCTTGTAAAGCGCGTGGGCCTGCAGGCCCTTGATCACGTGGTGGACCAGGTCCATGTGGGCGAGGTCGTAGAGGTTGTCCACGCCGAGGAGCTTCTCGACGCGCGCGTTCCCCTCCTCGGTCAGGGCGGCTGTGCGGGTCTTCTCCTCGATCGTGTAGTCGCGGTCCCGCTTGAGCTGGGAGATGATCGCGTTGATCCGGTAGTAGAGGTCGGTGGACTCGTTGGTCGGGCCGGAGATGATCAGCGGGGTGCGGGCCTCGTCAATCAGGATGCTGTCCACCTCGTCCACGATCGCGTAGTGCAGCTCCCGCTGGACGCACTGGCTGATGTCGGTGACGATCAGGTTGTCGCGCAGGTAGTCGAAGCCGAACTCGTTGTTGGTGCCGTACGTGATGTCCGCCCGGTAGGCCTCCTGGCGCGTGCAGGGGCGCAGGTGCTGCAGCCGCTTGTCCGCCGCGTCGTAGGCCGGGTCATAGAGAAACGAGGCGTCGTGCTGGATCACGCCGACGGACAGGCCCAGGGCGTGGTAGAGCGGCCCCATCCACTGGGCGTCGCGCTTGGCCAAGTAGTCGTTCACCGTA
>CAZTUO010000412.1:0-2799 GCA_964616355.1 uncultured Nitrospira sp. | reverse complement strand
CGGCCTGCGGCCCCTGGGGCGGGCTGGCGTGGGTCGCTTGCGCCCAGGCGCCGGGCGGCTCAGCGCAGCCGGCTCCCGCGCCGTCGGCGCCTGCCGGACCAGTTGGCCCCGACGGCGCGGCGGCGGTACCCGCCCCACCCGCTCCGCCGATGGGACCTGGTGGGGCAGCCCCGCCCACCATGGCGGTCCCGCAGGCCGGGGCAGCCTATTTCTATGACCATGCGGGGCGGCGTGATCCGTTCGCGGCCGTGATCCAGGTGGGGCGGCCCAAAGGGCCCGAAAATCCGAGCCTCCCGCCGCTCCAACGGGTGAGCGTGAGCGAGATCAATCTGATCGGCATCATCTGGGGGGCCTTCGGCTACACCGCAATGGTTCAGACCCCCGACGGGAAAGGATACCTGATCAAGCCAGGGACCCGCATCGGCTTGAATGATGGGGTCGTGAGCGCGATCACCGAGAGTTCGATCGTCGTGCGCGAAGAATACTCCGACGTCTACGGCAACAAACAGGTGCGCGAACACGTCAAGCCTCTCCACCCGAGGCAGAGCCCACCATGACTCGTCCTTCGCTGCCTCTGCTGATGGGGTTCGCGGCGGTGTTGGCGTTGCAAAGCCCGGCCGCCTGCACCCGACTGGCCACTGAGACCAAGGAGCCCATCCCGAAGGACAGGGCGCTCGACCGGATCTCCGTGACCGAGCGCCCGCACGGTGTCCGTGTGGCCGTGGAGGGTGCCGCGCCGAGCACCTATTCGCTGTCCACGAGCCTGGAGCCGCCCAGCGCGACCCTGGAGCTGCCAGGGCTGTCGAAGGGGATGGGCCTGGGCCTGCGGGACATCAACAAGCCGCCGCTCCTGCGGATCGAGCCGGTGGAGGTGACGCAGCCGCGACCGGGGCTCCGGCTCGTCTTTCACCTGGCGTCCCCCGTGACGCCCGAGGTTCGAACCGAGGGCACGGACCTGCTCGTTGAATTTCCCAAACCGCCCGAGCCGCAGGCGGGGCAGGCTGCGTCCGAGGAGCCTGCCGCGAAAGGCTCCGAGGTGAGCCCGCCGACGGCGCCAGGGGGCGGTGTCACGGCCGAGGGCAGCCCCGGCGCGGCCAAGACGATGACCCACGTCGACATCCAGCGCGGCGATGGAGAGATCCGGGTCGTCATCCTGGGAGATGGCCCCTTCCGGTATGAGGTCCGCCCGCTGGGCCGGGACCGTCTGGTGATTGACCTCCCCAATGTGGAAACTCCCTTGCGGTTCCAGACCCTCCCCGTGGACCATCCGTTGCTCAAGCAGATCCGCATCGGCCAGCACAGCCGCAGGGTCCGGCTGGTCTTGGATCTGCCGAGGCCGAGCGATTACACGGTTGAGCGCGGCGACGGGTCGCTGACGGTTCGGCTCGCTGCTTCCTCCGACCGGGCGGTGGCCGAGGCCGGGAAGCGCGGGAAGCTGGAGCCCGAGGAAGTGGACGGGTCCCAGGCCGATGAGATCGGGACGAAGGAGAAGCGCGTGCCGCGGGCCGTGCCGTTCCCCGACCGGCTGGCGCGGATCGAGGGGAAAGTCCCGCGGGCCCAGATGGCGCCGGAGGCCAAGGGAGCCGTGGAAGGGGAGGAGGCCGAGCGGCCGCGCTACACCGGGCGCAAGATCTCGCTCGACTTCCAGGGAGCCGATATCACCAACGTGGTCCGGAGCATCGCCGAGGTCAGTGGTGACAACTTCGTCATGGGCGAAGGCGTCAAGGACAAGAAGGTCACGATGAAGCTGATCAACGTGCCGTGGGACCAGGCCCTCGACATGTTACTCAAGATGAACAACCTCGGCAAGATCAAAGAAGGCAACATCATCTGGATTGATTCGCTCGCCAACATCGCGAGGCAGCAGGAGGAAGAGGCCAAGGCGAAGGAATCCAAGATCAAGGCCGAAGACCTCGAGACGCGGGTCCTGTACGTGCAGAACGTGCCGGTCCAGGAGATCCACCGATCGCTTCAGCAGTACCTGAGCCCGCGCGGCCAGATCACGTTCAACACGGCGAGCAATGCGCTCATCATTAAGGACACGAGGTCCCAGCTCGAGGACCTGTTCAACCTGGCACGCAGCCTGGACCTGGAAGTGCCCCAGGTCCAGATCGAGGCCCGGATCGTCCAGGCGGACACGACCTACGCCCGCAGCCTCGGCATCCAGTGGGGCCTCTCGAACCTCAATACCACGAAGGCGGGCGTGGTCGCCAACATCCGCGGGCAGGGGACGACCACCACCAATCCCTTCGGCGAGCAGGCTTCCCAGTTCCTGGTAAACCTACCCGCCCAGATCTCGGGGCTGAGCGCGGTGCCGGGGCTGGGCTTCACCTACGGCAAGCTGACCGGAGACGGCGCGTTGCTGGACCTCCGGCTGACCGCCGCCGAGCAGTTAGGGCTGGCCAAGGTGGTCGCGGCGCCGAAGATCCTGACGCTCGACAAGCGGGAAGCGAAGATCGAGCAAGGACAGTCGGTGCCCTATCAGACTACCTCGCTGCAGGGGACCCAGACCACCTTCGTGGACGCGGTGCTCTCTCTGCAGGTCACGCCCCAGATCACCTCCCGGGATCCGAAGGAGGTTGGCAAGCAGATCCTCCTGAAGATCAAGGCGACCCGGAACTCGATCGGCGCGCAGAGCACCCCGGCTGGCCCGGCCATTGACAAGAAGGAGGCGCTGACGCAGATCCTGGTCCGCGACGGGGAGACAGCGGTCGTCGGCGGCATTTTCCAGGACCAGGTCCAGAACACCGTCATCGGGATTCCCTGGCTCTCACGGATTCCCGTGCTGGGCTGGCTGTT
>CAZTUO010000411.1:0-2803 GCA_964616355.1 uncultured Nitrospira sp. | reverse complement strand
CGTGAGCGCGCCGCTCCTGGCCACGCGCGGGCTCGACAAGCGCTTCGGCTCCCTGGTGGTGGCGCGGGGCATCGAGCTGTCCCTGCCGCGGGGGGTGCGGTACGCCCTGATCGGCCCCAACGGGGCCGGGAAGACGACGCTGATCAACCTGATGACGGGGATGCTGCGGCCCGACGCCGGCCAGATCTTCCTGGGCGGCGAGGACATTACCCGCCTCGGGCCGGAACAGCGCGTCAGGCGCGGACTGGCCCGCACGTTCCAGATCAACACCCTGTTTCCCCGGCTCACCGCGCTGGAGGCGGTGACCCTGGCCGTGTGCGAGCGGCGCGGGGTCGCCGCGACCTGGTGGCGGGGCCTGGCCCGCTACCGCCAGGAGGTGGACGAGGCCTGCGAGATCCTCAGGTCCCTGCGGCTGGACGCCGTGGGCCATCGTCTCACCCGGGAGCTGGCCTACGGGCAGCAGCGGCTCCTGGAGATGGCGCTGGCGCTGGCGACGCGCCCCAGGGTCCTGCTGCTGGACGAGCCGGCGGCGGGTGTGCCGCGGGACGAGACCCCGGAGCTGTTCGCCGCGATGGCGGACCTCTCGCCCGACCTCACCGTGCTGTTCGTGGAGCACGACATGCACGTCGTCTTCCGGTTCGCCACCCGCATCATCGTCATGGTGGGCGGCGGGATCCTCATGGAGGGAACGCCGTCCGAGGTAGCCGCCGATCCCCGCGTGCGGGAGATCTACCTGGGGCGGGCGCGGCATGGCTGATCCGCTGCTGGCGCTCACCCACGTCCGCGCCGGCTACGGGGACGCAGTGGTCCTCGACGACATCTCGTTCCACGTCCCGGAGGGCGGGAGCCTGGCCGTGCTGGGCCGCAACGGTGTCGGCAAGTCGACCCTCCTGCTCACCATCATGGGGTATACCCGGGTGAGCCGCGGCAGGATCGCGTGGCGCGGCGCCGACATCACGGGGCGTCCGCCCCACCGCCGCGCCCTCGCCGGCCTGGGGTGGGTCGCGCAGGAGCGCGAGGTCTTCCCGTCCCTCACCGTGGAGGAGAACCTGACGGTCGCCTCGCGCCCCGGGCGGTGGGACCTGGCGGCGGTCTACCAGCTCTTCCCGCCCCTGGCCCAACGACGGACCAGCCTGGGCCGCCACCTGTCGGGCGGCGAGCAGCAGATGCTCGCCATCGGGCGCACGTTGATGACCAATCCGGCGTTGCTTTTGCTCGACGAGCCGCTGGAGGGGCTCGCGCCGACCATCGTCGAAGAGCTGACGCGCGCCATCAGGCGCATGGCGGCCGACGGGGGGACCGCCCTGATCCTGGTGGAGCAGCACGCCGAGATCGCGCTGGCGATGACCGACACGGCCCTGGTGCTGGAGCGCGGGGGCATCGCCCACCACGGGCCGTCCAGGGACCTGCTGGGAGATCCGGCGAGGCTCGATCGCCTCCTCGGCCTCCGGGTCGCCGGGGAGGTGGAGGGGTGACGGCCGGCGGCTTCAGGCGTGGGGCGCGAGGTCTGGCGGTTCACCCAGCATCTCCGAGAGTACAATCCAGCCCGACGCGCTCCGTGTGGACCCAGGACCCTGAGGCGTTAGGGCCGGCACACTGCCTGGCGCGGCCTGGTTTCACACCGCGCGAGTCGTGGCGGGTGCTCGGCGTCCAAGGGCTGCGGGGCCCCGGTCGGCGCCGGCCGGGTGCGACAGCGGCTGCGGAAAGGGGAGAGGGATGAGCGCCAGTGTCCCAGTGGATCCCCAGGCGTACAACAACGTCGCGCGCTACGAGGCTCTCATGGAGGTGGTGCGTGCCCGAAGGACCAGCCGGGCCTTCGCGCCGTACCAGGTGTTGCGGGCGCACTTCGAGATGATCCTGGAGGCGGCCCGCCACGCGCCGTCCGGGGCGAACTCCCAGCCCTGGCACTTCGTCGTGGTGACGGACCCCGCCGTCAAGCAGCGCATCGGCGAGTGCTTCGTCGAGGAGCAACAGCGCCGGGCCCGGCTCCGCATGGGGTTCCCCACACCGAACTACCACGGCGTCAAGACCGCGCCCGGCTTGATCGTCATCGTCGCTGACTTCCGGTTCGTCCGGGCCTTTCCCGTCCTGGGCGACGGCTCGCAGCTGGACCGCCTCTATCACAAAAACGCCGAGCGGATCCTCCTCCAGAGCGTGGCGGCCGCCACCATGGCCGCCCACCTGGCGGCGGCGGCGCTCGGCTACGCCGTCTGGTGGATCACGGCCGTCGGGCAGGAGGACATCCAGCGGCGGATCAAGCCGCTGCTCGAGGTGCCGGACCCGCTGGAGATCATCGACGTGATGTGCTTCGGACCGCCGCTCAAGCCGTTGTACAAACGCTGGAAGAGGCCGCTGGCCCAGATCCTGAGCTGGGACCGCTTCAATCCGGCCAGCTTCATGACCGACGCCGAGATCGACGAGTGGATCCGGACCACGCGTCACAAGGTCATGTACCGGGACGAGTCCCGGATCGACTGACCTGAGCCGCGGCGGGGCCAGGCCGCCCTTGGAGCCCGAGCGGGCCCGGGAGGCCCTCGGCGGCCTCGTCGCGGCCCGCGACGGGAGCTTCGCCGTTCGGCGTGACGGTGCTCGCCGCTTGGGGCAATATCCGAAGATCTGTCGGCCGGCGGGAGCGCTCGAGCCGGACACAGCGCGGCCCGGCCGAGGGGGCGGCGGCCGCTGTGCGGAAGCGCCGCACCGGCCGGCTGGCGCGGGGGCCCAGCGCCGGAGAGCAACACCGCCGCCGCGGGCGCGCATGGGGGCTCCCGTCCCGCGGGCGCGTCGCTCTCCTCGTTGGCAAGCC
>CAZTUO010000410.1:0-2807 GCA_964616355.1 uncultured Nitrospira sp. | reverse complement strand
TCCAAGAAACACGAGGGTCCCAGTGCTCAACCCAGGCTAATTTGGACAGCAGTGATCGCCAGCAGATCCTGGCCGATTGTCTGGCGCGGCCAGCCGTCGTGAGAGAGCTGTATGCGCTCGCCGTGGAGGCCCTCGAGCGCGAGAAGCGGGTCTGGGGTGTGCTGTTCGACCGGTATCCCGAGGGAATTTTGCACCGGGCGATTGAAGTGCTTCAACTCTTGATGGATCCGCTTAGGCGGCTGCGGGGCCTCGCGACTGCAGCGCGCGCGCACGTTCGCTCGGAAGGCTTCATGAGGCTGTTCGACATGCTGGCCAGGGAGCTCGACGAGGAGTACCTGACCCGGATCGAGAACCACCTGCGGCGGCTGACGTTTCCCAGCGGTGTGCCGATGAGCGCCCGGCTCGGCCCGGGTCTGAAAGGGACCCAGTACGTCCTGCACACGCCGCGGCAGGCGAAGCCGAGCTGGCTGGCGCGGCTTCAGACTCAGGTGCGGCGGCTGTTCCTCCGCGACCGCTCCGGGTATGTCGTCCAGGTTGCTGACCGCGATGAGAACGGCTTCAAGGCGTTGTCGGAGCTGAGAGGCCGGGGCGTCAGCCTTGTGGCTGGTGCCCTCCGTCAGGCGGCCGATCAGGTGGTGAACTTCTTCAGCCTGTTGCGGTTGGAACTGGGCTTCTACGTCGGCTGCTTGAACCTGCACGACCGCTTGGCCGCCAAGGGCGAGCCCATCTGCTTTCCCGAGCCTCTGGCCTCTGGCGCGCCCATGCTCTCCTGCCGCGGGCTCTACGATCCCTGTCTGAGCCTGAGCGTGGGAAGGAGAGTCGTCGGCAACGCGGTGAACGCGGACGGCAAGGCACTCGTGATGATCACCGGTGCCAACCGAGGCGGGAAATCAACGTTCCTGCGCAGTCTCGGCCTGGCCCAACTGATGATGCAGTGCGGAATGTTCGTGCCGGCTGAGCAGTTCCGCGCCGATGTCCGCGATCGCATCTTCACACACTTCACACGTGAGGAAGATGCCGACATGAGGAGGGGGAAGCTCGATGAAGAGCTGTACCGGATGAGCACGATCATTGACGCGTTGACCCCCAACAGTCTGGTGCTGCTTAACGAGTCCTTCGCCTCGACCAACGAGCGGGAAGGCTCGGAGATCGCCAGGCAAATTGTCCGGGCACTGGTGGAATCGGGCGTCAAGGTCTTCTACGTCACTCACCTGTACGACTTGGCGCAACGCTTATCCCGCGCGAAGCTGGACGGCGCCCTGTTTCTCCGTGCCGAACGGCTGGCCGATTGGCGGTGCACGTTTCGGCTGGTCGAAGGCGACCTTCTGCCGACGAGCTACGGCGAAGACTTGTATCGCCGGATCTTCGGCGCCGTTCCCGATATCCCGGCGGCGGGCGCTCGGCATGAGTTCGCGTAGCAGGTCGTAGCTGATGCGACCCCTCCGGGATCCAGAGCAGCCGCGCAGCGACGCCGAGATCGAGGCTCTGGTCCGTGGCCTCGATAACCTCAGCTGGAATCTGCAGGTGCAGGCCGACATCTTGGCGCTGGGGCGCCGCGCGGTCCCGGCGTTGGTGCACTTCCTGCACGGACCGCCGCGCCAGTTCTCCGACGGACGAGTCCTCGCGGCGGAGGCGTTAGGGAAGCTGGGCGGCGAAGAAGCATTCCTGGGGCTTGTCACGGTGCTGAACCCGCACCGGCTGCAAGGGCTGGAGCCTGTGCTCCGTTACGCCGAAGAAACTGTCCACGACGCCGCGGCGCGACAACTGGCGCAACTCGGTGCCCGTCGGGCCGTCCCGATCTTGCTGGATGCGCTGCGCGTGCACCGCCTGCTCGGTGCCGCCGAGGCCCTGCTGGAGTTCCGCCAAGAGGCCGCGCTGCCCTGGCTCGTGGAAGGGCTGGAGGATGCGTTCAAGCGGGATCGCTTCGCTCAGATGATCCTGGAGTTTGGCCTGCCGGCCATTCCCTATCTGGCTGGGACGCTGAACCGGCGCCGGATGCGCGGTGAGGAGGAACTGTTGCCCAGCCGGGAGCGACGCGCGGCGGCGCTGAAGCTGCTCGGCCTGCTCCAGGCAAGAGAAGCGCGCGAGGCGATCCGGGCTGCGTTGCAGGATCCCTACGACGCAGTCCGCCCGGAGGCGGCCATTGCGTTGGCGCTGCTGGGGGTTGGGACAGCCTAGGAGAGGTAGGGCCCGTGTTGATCGCGGGCCTGACCCATCCGGCTTTCTGCGGCGGAACCGGTGCGCCGAGGCTTTGAGGCGCTGGGGCCAGGATGCGTCCCCATCTTGGAGCAGGCGTTGGCCGAGGGGGGAGTTATGGTTGGTATCGAAGCCGTGCCGTTGACCGTCAACGCGCGCAGCGCGGCCTTGTCGGTGCTGGAAGCACTACGAGAGGCTGAACGATCGAAGACTGAACTGGGTGCGCTGCTGATCACGGTGTGGCTGACCGCCATGCTCCCCGGCTCGGTCTTGGCAGTGGAAGATGCGGAACTCCAGGCCTTCATTCCTGACCAATTCCCGGAGGGGCTTCCGCTCCATGTCGAGGGAAACGGGCACCGCAATTCGGGGACAGGGGGCTGGTCCAGTCCTCATTCCGTCCGGCGGCTGGACCGAAATCCAAGTTCGGTCGGCCGTGCAGCCCTGGATGGGCCCTACGAAGACACCGTAGGATTGGGTCTGTAATCCCAAAATGATAATGTCCGCTTCTGCCAAAGTAGGAATGTCCTCTTCACTGATAGACTGCCGGCCCTCACAAGGAGATTCTATGAATAGGGCCCCCTTTACGTTGGTCGACAGTCGAGGTACGAAGG
>CAZTUO010000409.1:1613-2810 GCA_964616355.1 uncultured Nitrospira sp. | reverse complement strand
ATCCACGGTTCGGACGCCCGCCGGGGTCCAGAAGCACGTCGAGGTGGGGGAGCTGGCCGGGCTGCAGTACCTGTACCTGGCGACCACCGCGGACGAACGGCAGCTCCTCCTGGTCGAGCGTGAGCGGGGAAGCCTGCTGACGGGCTATTACCGGGAACTGACCGCCGCTTCCGATTTGCCCTTGACCTCCGCTTCCGGGTGTCAATAGAATGCCGCTATGTCAGACTCAACCCTGAAGTTTCCAGGGGATCGAGGTCCCCGGGCGAAGAAGAGGGTGGCGGCATGAGGATTGAGTACTCCAAGGGCGCACGCGCGACGCCCGAGCTGATCCAGCTTCATCGCCGGCAGTCGGACGGGGCCTCCGGCGGCCGGAAGATGAAGGTCATGCTGGTCTTTCCCCCCGATTGGTATCCCTCCGAGCCCTACCTGAGCCTGCCGACCCTGACTGCCGTCCTCCGTGCCGCCGGCCACCAGGTCGTCCAGAAGGACGTGAACCTGGAGATGTACGACTGGTACTTTAGCGGCGATTTCCTGCGCCGCGTCCTCCGGCGCGTCCCGCAGCAGCTCGACCGGCTCCGCAAGCTGGCGCGCAAGCGGGAGCTGGAGGACTGGGAGCGGGACCTGCAGCTTGCGCTCTGCGAGTTGACGCGGGACCGCATCGCCGAGCTGACGGAGAAGGCGGAGCGGGCCAAGCGGATTGTCCGCGGCCAGGAGTTCTACGATGCGGAGAAACTGGAGTGGGCGATCAATACCTTCCGAGAGGTGACCGCGACCATCTCGCTCGTCTATGCGCCGGCGCGCATCTGCATGCCGCCGATGGAGACCGACCTGTCCTACAAGGTGTTCGTGTCGTCGGAGCTCCTGGACGCGGTCCAGGACACCCAGGTGAATGTCTATCGGGACGTCTTCGAGCACATCCTCAAGCCCGCAATCGAGACGGAGCGGCCGGATGTGATCGGGATCTCGATCGTGCTCCAGCAGCAGCTCTTCTCGACGATGACCTTTTGCGCGCTCATCAAGGAGCAGTTCCCGACCATCCACGTGACGATCGGTGGCAACACGGTGACCCGGCTCCGCGACGTGCTGCCGCAGAAGCCCAACCTCTTCAGCCTGTTCGACACGGCCGTGATCTACGAAGGCGAGACGGCGTTTCTCCAGTTGATCGAGGCGGTGGGGGCGGGGCGGGAGCTGTCCGGG
>CAZTUO010000409.1:0-1593 GCA_964616355.1 uncultured Nitrospira sp. | reverse complement strand
ATCTACAAGGACGCCGCGGGCATTCACACTTCCCACCTGACCTACGCGGAGGACATGCACGCGCTGCCGCCGCCAGACTTCGATGGGCTGCCGCTCGAGAAATACTTCGTGCCGGACCGGATCCTGCCCTATTTAGCGACCCGCGGCTGTTACTGGGGCCGGTGTGAGTTCTGCGACCACGGCGAGGGGTACACGGCCGGCTATCGGACAAAAAAGATTGACGAGATCATCGAGGAAATCCGCTATCTTAAAGAGAAATACTCCACACGGCACTTTCACTTTACCGACGAGTCCTATCCACCGGCGCTGTTCCGCAAGCTCACCAGGCGCCTGATCGAGGCGAAGCTCAACATTCTATGGACGACCCACATGCGCTTCGAGCGGAGCTTGCTTGATGAGGAAGTGTGGCGAGATGCGGCGGCCTCCGGCTGCCGGTACCTGCACTTTGGCTTCGAGTCGGGGAACGAGCGTGTGCTCAAGCTGATGGACAAGGCGACGACGGGCGAGGTAATCCGCCGGAGTCTGCAGCTTTCCGCCGGCGTGGGGATCTGGAACCACGTCATGGGCTTTTTCGGCTTCCCCGGGGAAACGCGGGAGGAGGCGCTGGACTCCATCCGGTTCCTGGAGGAGCACAAGGACCTGGTCCATTCGATCGGATTCGGGACCTTTGACCTGAGTCGGCACACGCCGGTCGCCAAGCATCCCGAGAAGTTCGGGGTCACCCCCTATGTGAATCCGGAATGGGACCTGGCGCTGGACTACTACTACACGGTCCGGGAAGGGCTGAGCGTCGAGGAGGCCGAGGAAGTCTTCGAGGAGTTCGAGCGCAGTCATTACCCCGGGTGGGACCTGAAGATTTTCATTCGGGAGTACGTCTTCCTCTATGTCGCCCGGTTCGGCACGAACCGGCTTCCGGCGCTCCAGTTCCGCCCTCCGGAAGTCGGGGTCGGGGACCTGAGCCCGGTCGGCGGCAAAGCCTGACAGCCGGCCATGAGCTTGATCCAGCTTGACAGCAAACCGCCCACAGCCCGCGACGGGCGCAAGCTGAAGACCCTGCTCCTGTTCCCGCCCGAGTGGGTGCCCACCGCACCCTACCTTGCGCTGCCCTGCCTCACCGCCGTGCTCCGACAGTACGGCTACCCGGTCGTCCAGAAGGACGTCAACATCGAGATGTACGACCTCTTCTTCAGCGACACCTTCCTAGTCTGGGCGCGGACGCGCATGGCCATGCAGCTCCGGGCGCTGGAGGCCAAGGCGACGCTCGAAGGGCTGAGTGAGGCGGAGACCGACCAGAAGGCCCTGCTCGCGGACAAGCTGGCCGTGGACGTCTTCGAGCTGGCCGAGCGGGCCGAGTCGGCTAAGCGGATCGTCCGCAGCGAGGCGTTCTACGATGCGGACCAGCTCGAATGGGCGCTCAACACGTTCCGGCTCGTCATGCAGTACATCTCCGCCGCCTACTATCCAGCCTCGATCGTGTTCTATCCGATGGAGAGCAACCTGGGGTACCGGCCGGGTGTGTCCCGCGAGGTGTTCGCGTGCCTGGAAGACGAACAGGTGAACGTGTACCGGGACGTCTGTCGGCAGCTTGTGCTC